>NZ_JBSGXU010000175.1:0-16552 GCF_053610205.1 Streptomyces sp. NPDC054932
CGGTGAGCCGCCCGTACAGCCGGTCGGCCACCTCGCGGGCGCGGTCCGCGCGTTCCGGTTCCCGCTGGAGCAGGCGCAGGCTCGCCAGTGCCGCGCCCGCGGCGGCCGGGGCCAGCCCGGTGTCGAAGATGAAGGTGCGCGCGGTGTTGACCAGGTGCCGGATCACCCTCGCCGGGCCGAGCACGGCTCCGCCCTGGCTGCCCAGCGACTTCGAGAGGGTCAGGGTGGCGACCACGTAGGGCGCGCCCGCGAGCCCGGCGGCGTGCAGCGCGCCGCGGCCGCCCTCGCCCAGCACGCCCAGCCCGTGGGCGTCGTCCACGACCAGGGCCGCGCCCTCCTCCCGACAGGCGGCGGCGTACCCGGCGAGCGGGGCCGCGTCCCCGTCCACGGAGAACACCGAGTCGCTGACGAGCAGCGCCCGGCCCTCGTGCGCGGCGAGCGTCTTGCGCGCGGCGTCCGGGTCGGAGTGCGGGACCACGGCCGTCTCGGCGCGCGAGAGCCGGCAGCCGTCGACGATCGAGGCGTGGTTCCCGGCGTCGGAGACGACCAGCGTGCCCCGGCCGCTGAGCGCGGTGACGGCGGCGAGATTGGCCGCGTACCCGGAGGACAGGACGAGCGCGGCCTCGAAACCGCAGAAGGCTGCGAGCTCCCGCTCCAGTTCCGTGTGGAGCTCGGTCGTCCCCGTGACCAGACGTGAACCGGTGGCCCCGGCGCCCCAGCGCTCGGCCGCCAGCTGCGCCCCGCGGACGGTCTCGGGGTGCCGCGACAGGCCGAGGTAGTCGTTGCTCGCGAGGTCCAGCAGCGGCGACACCGGCGGCCTGGGGCGCAGTGTGCGGACCAGTCCGGCCTCCTCCCGCGCGCGCTCCGCCTCATCGATCCAGGCGAAGACGTCCACGGGTCCGGGGGTGTGCTGGGGCATCGGCGTGTCCTCGTTTTTGTCGGCAGTCCACAGACCTGCCCGACCCTAGCTCCCGGGGCTGCTGCGCCAGGTGTGGTGATACACACACACCCATCCGGCCATGTTGTCCGATCTCTCCTTGGCCGGGAGCGGGGGTGTGGTCCAGGATCGGGTGCATGGACCTGCTGAACACCCTGGTGGACAAGGGGCTGCGGCGAGAGCTGCCGACCCGCGAAGAAGCGCTCGCCGTACTGGCGACTTCTGACGACGAACTGCTCGACGTGGTGGCCGCGGCCGGCAAGGTGCGCCGCCAGTGGTTCGGGCGTCGGGTCAAGCTGAACTACCTGGTCAACCTGAAGTCGGGCCTGTGCCCCGAGGACTGCTCCTACTGCTCCCAGCGCCTGGGGTCGACGGCCGGGATCCTCAAGTACACGTGGCTGAAGCCCGAGGAGGCCTCGCAGGCCGCCGCCGCCGGTGTCGCGGGCGGCGCGAAGCGGGTCTGTCTGGTCGCGAGCGGCCGCGGGCCGACGGACCGGGACGTGGACCGCGTCGGGAAGACGATCGCGGCGATCAAGGAGCAGAACGAGGGCGTCGAGGTCTGCGCGTGTCTCGGCCTGCTCTCGGACGGCCAGGCGGAGCGGCTGCGGGACGCGGGTGCGGATGCCTACAACCACAACCTCAACACCTCCGAGGCGACGTACGGCCAGATCACCAAGACCCACACCTACGCGGACCGGGTCGACACGGTGCAGAAGGCGCACGGAGCCGGTCTGTCCGCGTGCTCCGGACTGATCGCGGGCATGGGCGAGACGGACGAGGACCTGGTCGACGTCGTCTTCTCGCTGCGCGAGCTGGACGCGGACTCGGTGCCCGTCAACTTCCTGATCCCGTTCGAGGGCACCCCGCTGGCCAAGGAGTGGAACCTCACCCCGCAGCGCTGCCTGCGGATCCTGGCGATGGCCCGGTTCGTCTGCCCCGACGTCGAGGTCCGGCTGGCCGGCGGGCGCGAGGTGCACCTGCGCTCGATGCAGCCGCTGGCCCTGCACGTGGTCAACTCGATCTTCCTCGGCGACTACCTGACCAGTGAGGGTCAGGCCGGTCAGGCGGACCTCGACATGATCGCCGACGCCGGTTTCGAGGTGGAGGGCGCCGGTACGACGACCCTTCCCGCGCACCGCTCCGACGTCGCGGCCGCCGCCACCGGCGGGGGCTGCGGTTCGAACGGCGGCGCCTCCCTCTGCGGTTCGGGCGCGCCCGCCGACGACGACGCCCAGGCGGCCGGCTGCGGCTCGGCGTGCGGCGGCTGCTCCGGTCACGCTCCCGCGGCGCAGACGCCCGCACCGGTCCAGGCCGAGGCCGGCGGGGTCCGGCCGGAGCTGGTGGCGGTCCGCCGCCGCGGCGCGGGGACGGACATCGCCCCCAATGCCTGATCAGTCCCAGCCGCTGTCGGCCGGCGCGGAACTGCTCGCGCTGGACCGGCAGCACGTCTGGCACCCGTACGGGCCGATGCCCGGGCGGCAGGAGCCGCTGATCATCGCCTCCGCCTCGGGAGTGCGTCTGCGGCTCGCCGACCCGTCCCAGGGACACGGCCACGAAGAGCTGGTCGACGGCATGTCCTCCTGGTGGTCGGCGATCCACGGCTACAACCATCCGGTGCTCAACGAGGCCGCGACCGCGCAGCTGGGCCTGATGTCACACGTGATGTTCGGCGGGCTCACCCATGAGCCCGCCGTCCGGCTGGCCGCGAAGCTCGTCGAGATCACCCCGCCGGGGCTGGAGCACGTCTTCCTCTCCGACTCGGGCTCGGTGTCCGTCGAGGTCGCGGTCAAGATGTGCCTGCAGTACTGGCGTTCGCTGGGCCGGACGGGCAAGACCCGGCTGCTGACCTGGCGCGGCGGCTACCACGGGGACACCTGGCAGCCGATGGCGGTCTGCGACCCCGACGGCGGGATGCACGAGCTGTGGCAGGGTCACCTGCCGCGCCAGGTCTTCGCGGACGCGCCGCCCGGCGGCTTCGACACGCCCGTGGACCCGGCGTACTCCGACCACCTGCGCGGCCTGATCGCCGCGCACGCGGACGAGCTGGCCGCGGTCATCGTGGAACCGGTGGTGCAGGGTGCGGGCGGCATGCGCTTCCACCACCCCGGCTACCTGCGGGTGCTGCGCGAGCTGTGCGACGAGTACGGGGTCCTGCTGATCCTGGACGAGATCGCCACGGGCTTCGGCCGCACGGGTGCGCTCTTCGCGGCCGACCACGCCGGGATCACCCCGGACGTGATGTGCCTGGGCAAGTCGCTGACCGGTGGTTACCTCACGCTGGCGGCGACCCTGTGCACGGAGCGGGTGGCGAACGGCATCTCCGGGGGCGAGGTCCCGGTGCTGGCGCACGGGCCGACGTTCATGGGCAACCCGCTCGCCACGGCCGTGGCCCTGGCCTCCGTCGAGCTGCTGCTCGGGCAGGACTGGGCGACGGACGTCAAGCGGATCGAGGCGGGGCTGCGCGAGGGCCTGGCGGCCGCCGCCGACGTCCCGGGAGTGAAGGACGTACGCGTCCTGGGCGCGATCGGCGTCGTCCAGCTCGACCACGAGGTCGACGTGGCGGCGGCCACCCGGGCGGCGGTGCGCGAGGGCGTGTGGGTGCGTCCGTTCCGGGACCTCATCTATGTGATGCCGCCGTTCGTGACCGGCGACGAGGACGTGAACCGGATCTGCCGCGCGGTGTGCGCGGCAGCGCAGGAAGGGTGAGATGTCCGTATTGATGGTGTCCGGCACGGGCACCGAGATCGGCAAGACGGTGGTCACGTCGGCGATCGCGGCAGCCGCGGTGGCCGCCGGCCGGTCGGTGGCGGTCCTCAAGCCCGCGCAGACGGGGGTCGGCCCGCAGGAGCCGGGGGACGCCGCGGAGGCGGTCCGGCTGGCCGGGCCCTCCGTCACGGCGGTGGAACTGGCCCGCTATCCGGAACCCTTGGCCCCGGACACGGCGGCCCGCCGCTCGGGGCTGCCGACGCTGACCCCGGCGCAGATCGCGGAGGCCGCGGAACGGCTGTCGCTGGACCACGACCTGGTGCTGGTGGAGGGCGCGGGAGGGCTGCTCGTCCGCTTCGACGAGTCGGGCCGCACGCTGGCCGACGCGGCCCGTCTCCTCGGGGCGCCGACCCTGGTCGTCGCCCCTGCGGGCCTCGGCACGCTCAACTCCACCACCCTCACGGCGGAGGCACTGCGGGCACGGGACCTGACCGCGCTGGGTGTGGTGGTCGGCAGCTGGCCGCAGAGCCCGGACCTGGCGGCGCGGTGCAACCTGGCGGACCTCACGAACTCCTCGGGCCTGCCGCTGCTGGGCGCGGTCCCGGAGGGCTCGGGAGCCCTCGCGCCGGACGACTTCCGCGCGGCGGCCCCGACCTGGCTGGACCCGTCCCTGTCGGGCACCTGGTCGGCGGAGTCCTTCCGCTCCACCTGGGCCCCACCGCCGTACACCCCGGCCGCCCCCGACCCCGCCGGCGTCTGAGGCGCGGGGCCGGGGGCGCCGGACGGGCGCACCGCGGCTTCACCGCGGCGGGTCCTCCCCCGTGAGTCCGTCGACGGATTCACGGATGAGGTCGGCGTGACCGGCGTGGCGCGCGTACTCCTCGACGAGGTCGAGAAGAATGCGCCGGAGGTTGGGGCGTTCGCCGCTCCGGGTGGTGCAGGCACCGAGTTGGTCCAGCCCACCCGCTCCGAGCGCCTCGTCGACGATGGCGCGGGAGCGGGCAACCGCTCCCCGCCAGAGGGCGAGGAGCCCCTCCGGGGTGTCCCCGGCCGCTGAGCGGTAGTCCCAGTCGGGGGTCCTGTCCCAGTCGACCGTGTCCCAGGGAGCACCGACCGGGGAGTCGAGCCACAGCCGGGCGAAGTGGCTGTCCTCCACGTGCGCCAGGTGCTTGAGGAGGCCGCCGAGAGTGATCGTGGACGTGCCGAGTGTGGCGCGAAGGCCGGCGGCGTCCAGGCCGGAGCACTTCCAGGCCAACGTGGCTCGTTGGCGTTCGAGTGCGCCGAGGACGGCCGCCGCCTCGGAGCCGGCGAGGGGCGGTTCCGGCCAGGCTTCTGCGGTGGGATCGGTCATGGCCGCAGACCTTAACCAACGGCGCCGACGACGCGACCGACGGGTGGCGGACGGGTACTGACGACAACCACCACCAGGTCGTCTCTTTCGGATCTTGCCGGTCGAGCCCGCGTCGTCCGGTGCCGTGCACCGCAAGGCGGAGAGGCTCCCGATCACTGGACGTCCTCGGGTGCCCCGACAACGCGGCGAGGTGCGGTTGCCGGGCGGCAGGGGGCACCTCCCGGCCCCCCGGGGCCGGGGGAGGGTCAGGCAAGATCCGGAAGAGACGACCCGAGCGGCTTGACCCAGCGCGTCCACTGCTCCTGGGGCCGGTAGCCCACCGCGTCCCACACCCGGTGCGCCCGCTCGTTTCGGTCGAGCACCATCGCGTCCCCGCGCCGCCCGCCGAGTGCCACGAACCGCTCCTCGGCGGCGGCCAGCAGGGCGGCCCCGATCCCCTGCCGCCGGTGCCCGGGGTGCACGGTGAGCCGGTAGAGGTGACAGCGCCATCCGTCGAACCCGGCGATCACCGTCCCGACGAGTTCCCCGTCGCGCCGGGCGAGCAGCAGTGCCTCCGGGTCCCGCCCGTGCAGCCGCTCGACGCCGTCGAGATCGTCGCTGATACTCGTCCCCTCCGCAGCGGCCTTCCAGAAGTCCAGGACGGCGCCGAGGTCGGCTGGCGACGCGGGCCCGATATGAAGATCAGTCATGGCCGGATCCCATCATCCGCCCGCGCTCCGCCAAAAGAATGATCCGTTCCCTTTGCTCGTCCTTTACCATGTGGTGAAAGGTCCCTCTTGAGTGAAAGGTGTGAGCGTCCGCCCATGGGCGAGCCTCCCAGTCCACGACATACCCGCTCGCGACATCGCGCGGTCCCCCTCCTCCTGGCCGATCATGGGACGGAGGTGATCGACCGATGACCGAAGTGCTCCTGCTCGTCGTGGCACTGCTGCTCTGCCTTGCCTGCGGAGTCTTCGTCGCGGCCGAGTTCTCGCTGACGACCGTCGAGCGCAGCGAACTCGAACGGGCCGTCGAGCGCGGCGAGCGCGGCGCCGACAGCGCCCTGGCCGCCGTCCGCACCCTGACGTTCCAGCTCTCCGGCGCCCAGCTCGGCATCACCGTCACCGGCCTGGTCATCGGCATGATCTCCAAGCCCTCGATCTCCGCCCTGCTCCAGGGCCCCTTCGAGGCCATGGGCCTGTCGGCCGGCGCCGCCTCCTCCACCGCCCTGCTCCTCGGCACCGCCATCTCGACCGTCGTCCTGATGGTCGTCGGCGAGCTGGTGCCCAAGAACTGGGCGATCTCCTCCCCGCTGGCGATCGCCAAGCGCGTGGCGACCATGCAGCGGGTCTTCAGCCGGGCCTTCAAGCCCCTGATCAGCCACCTCAACACCACCGCGAACCACATGGTGCGCCGCCTCGGCATGGAGCCGGCCGAGGAGCTTGCCTCCGCGCGCACCCCGCAGGAGCTGGTCGCCCTCGCACGCCACTCCGCCAAGGCGGGCGCGCTGGAGAAGGACACGGCCGAGCTGTTCGTCCGGACCCTGAACCTCGCCGACCTGACCGCGGAGAACGTGATGACCCCGCGCGTCCAGGTCACCGCCCTCGACGTGCAGACCACCGCCGAGGACGTGGCGAACGCGACGCTGGCCACCGGCCTGTCCCGCTTCCCGGTCTACCGCGGAAGCCTCGACACCGTCGTCGGCACCGTCCACATCAAGGACGTACTGGCCCTGCCCGCCGCGGAGCGCCGCCGCCGTCCCGTGTCGCAGCTGCTGCGCGAGCCGCTCCTCGTACCGGAGTCGCTGACCGTCGACCGGCTGCTGGACCGGCTGTCCGGCAAGCAGACGATGGCCGTGGTCATCGACGAGTACGGCGGCACCGCGGGAGTGGCCACGCTGGAGGACATCGTCGAGGAGGTCGTCGGCGAGGTCCGCGACGAGCACGACCCGCACGAGACCCCGGACCTGGCCCCGGCCGGTACCGACGAGTCCGGGCGCCTGCTCTACTCCGCCGACGGCGCGGCGCGCACCGACCAGCTCCAGCGGATCGGACTGCGCGTGCCCGACGGTCCGTACGAGACCCTGGCCGGCCTGATAGCGACCGAGCTGGGCCGGATCCCGGAGGTCGGCGACCGCATGGAGCTGAACGGCTGGCGGCTGGACGTCGTGGACGCCGTCGGACGACGGGCCTCGCGGGTGCTGCTGCACGCCCCGGCCGGGCCCGCCGAGGGAACGGAGGAGGCCCGATGACCGTCATCCAGCTGTTGATCGGTCTGGCGACCCTGGTCGTCAACGCCTTCTTCGTCGGTGCGGAGTTCGCACTGATCTCGGTCCGGCGCAGCCAGATCGAGCCGTATGCCGAGCAGGGCGACCGGCGGGCCCGCGCCGTCCTGTGGGGCCTGGAGCACGTGTCGGCGCTGATGGCGGCGGCGCAGCTGGGCATCACGCTGTGCACCCTGGTGCTGGGTGTGGTGGCCGAGCCGGCCATCGCGCACCTGCTGACCCCGCTGTTCGACCTCGTCGGGGTACCGGCGGGCGTGACCCACGCGATCTCCTTCGTGGTGGCGCTGACACTGGCGACGTACCTGCACATGCTGTTCGGCGAGATGCTGCCGAAGAACGTGGCACTGTCCGAGCCCGTGCGGACCGCGCTGCTGCTGGGGCCGCCGCTGGTGACGGTCACGCGGGCGCTGCGGCCGGTGATCTTCGCGATCAACGCCTTCGCCAACGCCCTGCTGCGCCTGCTGCGGGTGGAGGTGAAGGACGAGGTCGGCGCGACCTTCTCGGACGACGAGCTGGCGCGCATGGTCAAGGACTCCAGTGACGCGGGGCTCCTCGACAACCGGGCGAGCGAGCGTCTGCACGACGCCCTGGAACTGGGCCGGCGGCCCGTGACCGATGTGGTGCTGCCGGCGGACCGGGTGGTCACGGCCCGGGAGGGCATCACCCCGGCCGGGCTGGAGCGGCTGTCGGCCGAGTCCGGGTATTCCCGTTTCCCCGTGGTCGACGCGCAGCACAAGATCCTTGGTTACCTGCACGTGAAGGACGCCCTGGATACGGACGACGAGGCCCGGGACGAGCCCTTCCCGGGCTCGGCGCTGCGGCCGATCGCCCAGGTACGCGCGGAGACCCCGCTGGACGACGTGCTGACCGCCATGCGGCGCAGCCGCACGCACCTGGCGGCCGTGCTCGGGGCGGAGGGCGCCATGACGGGCCTGGTGACGATGGAGGACGTACTGCGGGAGCTGTTCGGCAGGCCCGCGTCGGCATGATCGCCGAGGGGCGTGCGGTCCCCGGCCCTGCGGGGCCGGGGTACCGCGCGGTAACATCACTCCGCCATGGAGATGAATGCCTCTTACACCAGTTTCGTTGCGGTCGGTGACTCCTTCACCGAGGGCATGTCCGACCTGCTTCCGGACGGCTCCTACCGCGGATGGGCCGATCTGCTGGCCGCCCGCCTCGCGGCGCGCGAGCCGGGCTTCCGCTACGCCAACCTCGCGGTCCGCGGGAAGCTGATCGCCCAGATCGCCGAGGACCAGGTACCGGTGGCGGCCGCGATGGGCGCCGACGTGGTGACCCTGGTGGGCGGGCTGAACGACACCCTGCGCCCCAAGGTGGACATGGGCCGGGTCCGCGGCCACCTCGAGTCGGCCGTGGAACTCCTCGCCCCCTCCTGCAAGCAGCTCGTCCTGATGCGCTCCCCCGGGCGCAACGGGCCGGTGATGGAACGCTTCCGGCCGCGCATGGAGGAGCTCTTCGCCACCATCGACGAGCTCGCCGCCCGGCACGGCGCCGTGGTGGTGGACCTGTACGGTGCCGCCGCGCTCGCGGACCCGCGGATGTGGGACGTCGACCGGCTGCACCTGACCGCCGAGGGCCACCGCCGGGTGGCGGAGGCCGTCTGGCAGGCGCTGGGCCTGCCGGCCGAACTGGACTGGCGCACCGAACTGCCGGTCGCCGCCCCTCCCGGCTGGACCGTGCGCCGGGCGCAGGACCTGAGCTTCGCCCGGCAGCACCTGCTCCCCTGGGTCGGCCGCCGCCTGACGGGCCGCTCCTCGGGGGACGGCCGCCCGGCCAAGCGCCCCGAGCTGCTGCCGTACGGGCACTCGCCGCTCTCGTAGCAAGGCACAATCCCAGGTGGTGGCCCTACCTGCGTAAACACACAGCGGCAGCCCAAGTAGAATCCCTCCACGTGACTGCCAAGCCCCGCATCCCCAATGTCCTGGCCGGCCGCTACGCCTCCGCGGAGCTCGCCGTCCTGTGGTCCCCCGAGTACAAGGTGACGCTGGAGCGGCGGCTGTGGCTCGCCGTGCTGCGCGCCCAGAAGGACCTCGGTATCGAGGTCCCGGACGAGGCCCTCGCCGACTACGAGCGTGTCCTCGAGACCGTCGACCTCGCCTCCATCGCCGAGCGCGAGAAGGTCACCCGGCACGACGTGAAGGCCCGCATCGAGGAGTTCAACGCCCTCGCCGGTCACGAGCACGTCCACAAGGGCATGACCTCCCGCGATCTGACCGAGAACGTCGAGCAGCTGCAGATCCGGCTCTCGCTGGAGCTCGCCCGGGACCGCACGGTCGCCGTCCTCGCCCGCCTCGGCAAGCTGGCCGGCGAGCACGCCGAGCTGGTCATGGCCGGCCGCTCCCACAACGTGGCCGCGCAGGCGACCACCCTGGGCAAGCGCTTCGCCACCGCGGCCGACGAGCTCCTGGTGGCCTACGACCGCCTCGAGGACCTGCTGGGCCGCTACCCGCTGCGCGGCATCAAGGGCCCCGTCGGCACCGCCCAGGACATGCTCGACCTGCTCGGCGGCGACGCCTCCAAGCTCGCCGACCTGGAACAGCGGATCGCCGCCCACCTCGGCTTCGCCCAGGCCTTCACCTCGGTCGGCCAGGTCTACCCGCGCTCGCTCGACTACGACGTGGTCACCGCGCTGGTGCAGCTGGCCGCCGCCCCGTCGTCGATCGCCAAGACGATTCGTCTGATGGCGGGCCACGAGCTGGTGACCGAGGGCTTCAAGCCCGGCCAGGTCGGCTCCTCCGCGATGCCGCACAAGATGAACACCCGCTCCTGCGAGCGCGTGAACGGCCTGATGGTCATCCTGCGCGGCTACGCCTCGATGACCGGCGAGCTGGCCGGCGACCAGTGGAACGAGGGCGACGTCTCCTGCTCCGTGGTCCGCCGCGTGGCCCTGCCGGACGCCTTCTTCGCCTTCGACGGCCTGCTGGAGACCTTCCTGACGGTCCTCGACGAGTTCGGCGCCTTCCCGGCGGTCGTGGCCCGCGAGCTGGACCGCTACCTGCCCTTCCTCGCGACCACCAAGGTCCTGATGGGAGCGGTGCGGGCCGGCGTCGGCCGCGAGGCCGCCCACGAGGTCATCAAGGAGCACGCGGTGGCCTCCGCGCTCGCCATGCGCGAGCAGGGCGCCGAGCGCAACGAGCTGCTGGACAAGCTGGCCGCCGACGACCGGATGCCGCTGGACCGGTCCCAGCTCGACGCCCTGATGGCCGACAAGCTGTCCTTCACGGGCGCCGCGGGCGACCAGGTCGCGGCGGTGGTCTCCCGCATCGAGGCGATCGCCAAGCAGCACCCGGAGGCCGCCGGGTACGCGCCGGGATCGATCCTCTGACCCCCGACGAGCTGAACGCCGCCCGTGACCGCGTCCTCCCGGACGTGGTCGCGGGCGGTCTGCGTGTGCTCTTCTGCGGAATCAACCCGGGACTCCTCTCCGCCGCGACGGGCCACCACTTCGCCCGCCCCGGCAACCGGTTCTGGCCCGTCCTGCACCTTTCGGGCTTCACCCCGCGGCGGCTGGCCCCGGCGGAGCAGGAAGAGCTGCTGACCTACCGTCTCGGCATCACCAACGTCGTGGCCCGGGCCACGGCCCGCGCCGACGAGCTGAGCGCCGAGGAGTTCCGCGAGGGAGGACGCCTCCTGACGGCCAAGGTGGAGCTGCTGCGCCCCCAGTGGCTCGCGGTGGTCGGCGTCACGGCCTACCGCACCGCCTTCGGCGAACGGAAGGCGCAGATCGGCCCGCAGGAGCGGACCATCGGCTCCACCCGCATCTGGGCCCTCCCCAACCCGAGCGGTCTCAACGCCCACTGGACCGCCGAATCCATGGCCCAGGAGTACGCGCGCCTGCGCGCCGCGGCCGAGAGCTGAGGGCCGCCCCTCAGGGCGGGTCGACGACCGTGACCCCTGCCATCAGCCGGTAGGGGTCCTCGCGGTCCCACTGCGCCACATAGACCACCAGCCAGTGGGCACCGACCCGCCACAGGTGCACGTGGTCGGTGCTGTTGCCCATCTCCCCCCACGGCTGCGGTATCTCCTCCCCGGCGAGCCCGCGGTCCATCAGCATCCCCAGGCCGAAGACCTGCGGCTCCCCCCACCGGTCGGTCGCGGCCTGGGCGAGCGCCCCGTACTCGGCACCGATCTGGTCGGCCGCCTCGATCCGGCCCGACCCGTCGTCGTCCCAGAAATCCCGCGTCCGGACGAGCTGAACCAGGTGGTAACCCGGGCCGCTGCTGTTTCCTCCGGTCCGGACCGGCTCGGGCGGGAACTCCTTCGCCCGGAGCCGGTCGATCGTGTCGAGGTGCTCTGCCGTGGTCATACCGTCAGTATCCCGAGGGCCACTGACAACTGGCCCGGCGTCACGCGTCGCGTCGGCGCACCGCCAGCCAGCCCCCCAGGACCGCGGCCCCCGCCCACAGCGCCAGCACGCCCAGCCCGGCCCACGGGCCGAGGTCGCCGACCTGCTGACTGCGCATCATCGCCTGCCCGGCCCGGTCCGGCATGAACTGCCCGACTCCGGTCGCCGCCGCACCGACGATGAAGGACACCATGACGACGAAGGGTATGAGGATGCTCAGCACGGCCACCCCACTGCGCAGCACCGCCGTGAGACCGGCCGCGAACAGCGTCATGAGCGTCAGATAGAGGCCGCAGCCGACGACGGCCCGCACGGCGCCGGGGTCACCCAGTCCGAGGGCGCGGTCGCCCATGAACGTCTGGCCGGCCACGAAGGTCAGCAGTCCGGCGAGCTGGCCGACGACGAGGGCGAGTGCGCCCAGCATCGAGATCTTCGACAGGTAGAACCGCGTGCGGTCGGGCACGGCGGTCAGGCTCGTGCGCAGGGCTCCGTTGTGGAACTCGGCGGAGAAAGCGGTCGCGCCGAAGGCGATGGCCGCTATCTGGCCGAAGTTGAGTCCGTAGAAGGCCGCGAGGAGCGGATCGTCGCCCATGCTGCCCTCCTCGGCCCGGCCCAGCGCGGCGGCCGTCAGCACCTGGATGCCCACCGTCGCGACGAGGATGGATATCAGCGACCAGAAGGTGCCCCGGAGAGACCGGATCTTGATCCATTCCGAGTGCAGTACGGGGGTTGTGGGCAGAGCGGCGCTCATGGCGGAGCCTCCTGAAGGTGCGGGAGTGGGCAGACGGTCAGTGGGTTGCGGTGAACTGCGCGTGATCGGCTGTGAGGTCGAGGTAGGCCTGTTCCAGCGAGGCCCGTTCGTCGGAGAGTTCCAGCAGGGGAACCCCTTCGCGGGCGGCCAGGCCGCCGAGCCGCTCGGCCTGTATGCCCTCGACGGTCCATCGCCCGTCGTCCGAGGTCAGCAGCTCGAAACCGTCGCGGGCCAGGACGGCCCTCAGCCGGACCGGGTCGGAGGTCCGCAGGCGCACCCTCGGGGTGCTGCGGGCGTCGATGAACTCCTCCATCGAGGTGTCGGCGAGCAGCCTGCCGTTCCCGAGCACGACCAGGTGGTCGGCCAGTGCCGAGGTCTCCGACATCAGATGGCTGGAGACCAGGACGGCACGTCCTTCGGCGGCCAGAGACCGCATCAGCTCACGGATCCAGATGATGCCCTCGGGGTCGAGGCCGTTGGTGGGCTCGTCCAGCAGGAGCACTCCGGGGTCCCCCAGCAGCGCGGCGGCGATCCCGAGGCGCTGGCGCATGCCGAGCGAGAAGGACTTGATCCGACGCTTGGCGACGGAGGCTATGCCGGCCTGCTCCAGGACCTTGTCCACCCGGCTCGGCGGGATCCGGCCGGCCGCGGCGAGCAGGCGGAGGTGGTCGCGGGCGGTGCGCCCGCCGTGGGCCGCCTGGGCGTCGAGGAGAGCGCCGACGCGGTGCAGCGGGTCCGGCAGGTCCAGGTAGTGCCGGCCGCCGATCGTGGCCGTGCCGGATGTGGGCCGGTCCAGGCCCAGCAGCAGGCGCATCGTGGTGGACTTCCCCGCTCCGTTGGGCCCCAGGAATCCGGTGACCCGCCCGGGCAGGACATCGAAGGTGAGGCCGTCCACCGCACGGTGGTTGCCGTACTGCTTGGTGAGTTCTCGGATCTCGATGCTGTTCATGTCTCAAGACTCGCCGCCGGCCCCACCCCCCTCCCTCCCCCATGCGAGGGTGCCGTCTCCCCCACATGGGGGAGACGGCCGTGATCGGGACGCTGTCACCATGAAGGCATGTACCGACTGCTGCGCGCCCCGTTTCAACCAGTGACCTATTCACGCTGGTTGCATCTCTGCGTGCCCCTCCTCCTGCTGGCGATCTGGATGTTCGTCGTGCCCGAGTGGCCCTGGGGTCCGATGCTGCTCGTGCTGCCCTTCGGGCTGGTGCCCTGGGTGCGGCTGGCGGAGGGTCTGCAGGCTCAGTTCCTGCTCACCCCGTACGACCGCGGCACCGGCGAGGGCGCCATAAGCCTGGCTCCGTCGGCCCATTGGGGCGACCGGTGGCGGACCGTGGTGTGGCTGGAGACGCGGATGGTCATCGCGATCGGCGCGGTCGGCGCCACCGTGTGGCTGCCGGCCACGACCGTGGAGCTCATCGCGGTCGCAGCAGGGCACCCCATGGGTCCGGACGAATTCCTGCCCTTCGTGCCCGACCGCTGGCTCGCCGCACTGCTCGCGCCCGTGCCGCTGGTCCTCCTCATCGTCATCGTGGCGCTGCTCGGCGAGTTGATCACCGCGGCCGCCACCCGCCTGCTCAGCCCGTCCGCGGCGGAGCGGCTGAGCGCGCTGGAGGCACGCACGGAGCAGTTGCTGGAGCGCACCCGGATCGCGCGGGAGCTGCACGACTCCATCGGGCACGCGCTCACCGTGGCCGTGGTGCAGGCGGGGGCGGCGCGCGCCGCCGGCGACGCGGCCTTCACGGAGCGGGCACTGTGCGCGATCGAGGAGACGGGCCGGGCCGCACTGGAGGACCTGGAGCGGGTGCTGGGGGTGCTGCGGGAATCGGCGCAGCCGCCGTCGCAGTGGCCGACGCTGGCGGAGGCCGACCGGCTGCTGGAGTCGGCTCGGGCCTCCGGATCCGAGGTGGACGCACAACTGACGGGAGAGCTGGAGAAGTTGCCGGAGCCGGTCACCCGGGAGGGGTACCGGATCCTGCAGGAGGCGCTGACCAACGTACTGCGGCACTGCGGCCCCGTACCGGTGCGCGTGCGGGTGGAGATGACCACGGGCCGGCTGGACCTGGAGGTGACGAATCCGCTGCCGGAACGACCCACCGTCGCGCTCGGCGGCGGCAGCGGGCTGCGCGGGATCCGGGAGCGGGCCGCGCTGCTCGGCGGGGAGGCCGAAACCGGTCTGTACGAGGGCGGTTGGAGGGTGCGCGCCCGGCTGCCGCTGGAGCGAATACGCTGACCGGATGCCGGTTACCGTACTCCTCGTCGACGACGAGCCCCTGGTGCGCGCGGGTCTGCGCGCCGTCCTGGACGCCCAGCCCGACATCGAAGTGGTGGGTGAGGCGGCCGACGGCGCCTCCGTGATCCCGCTCGTCCGGCAGTTGCGGCCGGACGTGGTGGCGATGGACGTGCGGATGCCGCTCCTCGACGGGATCGAGGCGACCCGTGCGGTACTGCGCACGGTGGACTCCCCGCCGAAGATCCTCGTGGTGACCACCTTCGAGAACGACGAGTACGTCTACCAGGCGCTGCGGGCGGGGGCGGACGGGTTCCTCCTGAAGCGGGCCCGGCCGTCCGAGATCGTGCATGCGGTGCGGCTGGTGGCGGAGGGCGAGACGCTGCTCTTTCCGGCGGCCGTCCGGGCCCTGGCCGCGGAGTACGGGAACCGGCAGGCCCGGGCGGTGCTGGCGCGGGCCGCCCTGACGGAGCGGGAGGAGGCGGTCCTGCGGCTGATGGCCCGGGGTCTCACCAATGTGGAGATCGCCGCGGAGCTGATCGTCGGCACGGAGACGGTCAAGTCCCACGTCAGCGCCATTCTGGCGAAACTCGGGGCTCGGGACCGGACGCAGGCGGTGATCACGGCGTACGAGTCGGGGTTCGTCTCCCCCGCCTGAGGGAAGGGCTGGTTCCGGCCGATGGGGGGCTGCTTCTCGCCGACACGCCGGGCGGGCAGTACGATCCGCCTGACAGGCTCACCAGCTGGGAGGACACACGTTGGGGCAGCTGACCGGCGGGGACCCCTCTCTGCTCAGGCGGATCAATTCCGCCGTGGTGCTGCGCGCACTGCGGTCGGCCGGATCGCCGACCCTCACCGACCTCACGCGGCTGACCGGGCTCTCCCGGCCGACCGTCGAGGGTGTCGTGGAGGGGCTGATCGCGACCGGGCTCGTCGTCGAGGCGGATGCGGAGGAAGGCGCGCGGCGGCAGGGCCGCCCGGCCAGGCGGTTCCGCTTCCGGACCGAAGCGGGGCACCTGCTCGGCATCGAGATCGGCTCGCACCGGATCGCCGTGCTGCTGTCCGGGCTGGACGGCCGTGTCATCGGTGCCGGGACCAAGGACGTCGCGGAGACTGCGTCCGCCGACGAGCGGCTGGAGCGGGTGCGGGCGGCCGTCGCCGATCTGCTGCGCCGTGCCGGAGTGCCGCGGGACTCCCTGCGGGCGGTCGGGGTCGGCAGCCCGGGGATCGTGGAGGCGGACGGCACGGTCCGCCTCGGCACCGCGCTGCCCGGCTGGACCGGACTGCCGCTCGGGGAACGACTGCGGCGCTCGTTCCGCTGCCCGGTGCAGGTGGAGAACGACGCCAACGCGGCGGCGGTCGCCGAGCACTGGAAGGGTGCCGCGCGGGACACCGGCGACATGGTGTTCGTGATGGCGGGGCTCAGTCCCGGCGCCGGCTCGCTGATCGGCGGCCGGCTGCACCGGGGTTTCGGCGGCGCGGCCGGCGAGATCGGCGCCCTGCACCTGCTGGGCCGTGAGGTCACGCCCGAGCGGTTGCTGTCGACGACCGGTGAGCCGCTGCATCCGCTGGACGAACCCGCCGTCGCCGAGGTCTTCGCCATGGCCAAGCGGGGCGATGAGCGGGCGGTGGCCGCCGTGGAGAGGTTCCTGCAGCGCCTGGTGCACGACGTGGCGGCGCTGGTGCTGGCAATGGATCCGGAGCTGGTGGTCGTCGGCGGCTGGGCGGCCGGCCTGGACGGGGTCCTGGAGCCCCTCCGCCAGGAGCTGGAGCGCTACTGCCTGCGCCCGCCGCGGGTGGCCCAGTCCATGCTCGGCGAGGCCGCGGTGGCGACCGGAGCCCTCCGGCTCGCGCTGGACCACGTCGAGGAGGAGCTCTTCGCCGTGGAGAAGACGGTCACCGCCCGCCGCTGACCCCGCCCGCCCCGCGCCCCGTACACGCAGGGACGGCC
>NZ_JBSGXU010000176.1:0-16514 GCF_053610205.1 Streptomyces sp. NPDC054932
GGCCCGAGGTTCCGTGGGGAACCTCGGGCCCGGCCCGTAGAGCGCGGCTGCCGACCGCAGAAACGGCGGCGGCGCCTAGTTGTCGTCCTCGTCGATCAGGAAGCCGCGCATCGGCGACGGCGCCTGCATCGGCTGCGGTGCGGCCGGCCGGACCGGAGCCATCGGCTGGGTCATCGCCGGGGACATCTGCTGCTGGTTGCCGCCGTAGGACGGGGCACCCATCGGGGAGGGACCGCCCATGGGGGACGGGCCACCCATCGAGGGACCGCCCATGGAGTGGCCCATCGCACCGGCCGGAGCCATCGAGGGCGACGGCGACGGCGGAAGCGCGGGACCGGCCGGGTTGCGCGGCGGGGCCAGGGAGTCGTCGGCCTGGGTCTCCAGCTGGCGCAGCTGCGACTCCAGGTAGGACTTCAGACGCGTACGGTACTCACGCTCGAAGCCCCGAAGGTCCTCGACCTTGCGCTCCAGCGTGGCGCGGGCGGACTCCAGGGAGCCCATCGCGACGCGGTGCTTCTCCTGGGCGTCCCGCTCCAGCGCGTCGGCCTTGGCGCGGGCGTCCCGCTCCAGGCCCTCGGCGCGCGACCGGGCCTCGCCGACGATCTTGTTGGCCTCGGAGCGGGCCTCCGCGATCGCCTGGTCGGCGGTCTGCTGCGCCAGCGACAGGACGCGGGCGGCGCTGTCGCCACCGGGGCCCTGCTGCGGGAGCTGCGGCTGCTGCATCTGCTGCATGGGCTGACCCATGGGCTGCATCTGCTGCCCCATCGGCTGCATCTGCTGGCCCATGGGCTGCATCTGCTGGCCGAGCGGGTTCTGGCCGCCCATCGACTGCTGCTGCATCTGCTGCTGGCCCATGCCCTGCGGTCCACCCATGGGGTGCTGCTGCATGGGGCCGCCCATGGGGCCGCCCATCGGGCCGGGGCCCTGCTGGCCCTGGCCGCCGGGGCCCGGCGGCAGCTGCGGCTGGCCGCCCGGGAGCTGCGGCGGGCCCATCTGCGGCTGCTGCTGCTGCTGCTGCGGCGGGCCGGATATGGCCGCGGGCACGGGGGCGCCGGGGGCGCGCTGGTCCTGGGGTTCCGGCTTGCGCATGCCCTGCTGCTGCTGGCTCTGCGCGGCGGCACGCGTGGCAGCTGCCAGCTTGGCGCGCAGGTCCTCGTTCTCGCGCAGCAGGCGCGTCAGTTCGGACTCGACCTCGTCGAGGAAGGCATCGACCTCGTCCTCGTCATAGCCTTCTCGGAGGCGGACGGTCGTGAACTGCTTGTTCCGCACGTCCTCGGGAGTCAGCGGCATGTCTTCTTCACCTCTACGTAGTCGTCGGCAGTCGGCAAGACCGTATCGGGACTGTCCCCACGCGTGCGGGGAAGCTCATCGTTCACACGCTTCTCGCAGCGGTGCTCACGAAACTGATGAGGATGTAAACGATGATCATCAGAACGAAGAAGGACAGGTCGAGTGCCACGCCCCCGAGACGCAACGGCGGAATGGCCCGCCGAAGAAGCTTGAGCGGTGGATCGGTGACAGTGTAGGTGGCCTCCAGAACGACCACCATCGCCTTGCCGGGTGTCCATGAACGTGCGAACTGGAACACGTAGTCCATGACGAGTCGGAAGATCAGCACGATGAGGAAGCACATCAGCGCGATGTAGACCACTTGCAGTGCGACACCCATCCCGCGCTTCCCTCTCCCCGTTCCTCGCTCTGTTCCCGGCCCCGTGTCTGACGGATCGGTCTAGCTTTGGTTGAAGAACCCGCCCTCCGCGATGCGGGCCTTGTCCTCCGCCGTGACATCGACGTTAGCAGGCGACAGCAGGAACACCTTCTGTGTCACGCGTTCAATGCTGCCGTGCAGACCGAAGACCAGACCGGCGGCGAAGTCCACGAGACGCTTCGCATCCGTGTCGTCCATCTCCGTGAGATTCATGATCACCGGAGTGCCCTCACGGAAGTGTTCCCCGATGGTACGGGCCTCGTTGTAGGTCCGGGGGTGCAGCGTCGTGATGCGGTACGGCTCCCGCTCGGAGACGACCTTGGGCATGATCACGGGGGCGTTCTTCTCCAGGTTCGTGCGATCAGGTGTGATGGATGCCACGGGGGCGATTCGCGCAGGACGTCCGTTTTCCACCGGAATTGGGATAGGTTCGCGCTGCGCCGGAGGCTGTGCGACTCGTACCGGTTCGTCCGATACGTTCGATTGGTGCACGGGCTGCTGTCGGCGATCCCGCTCCCGAGCCCGCTCCATCTCAGGCTCGGGCTCGAACTCGTCGTCGGGGTCGTACCCCGGGTTGTCGTACCGGTCGTCCTCCACGAGGCCGAGGTAGACCGCCATCTTGCGCATCGCGCCGGCCATTCTCCGAGTCCTCCGCTCTGTGGTGGATCGCCCTGCCGCAGGTGCTGCCGTGTCACGAATGTAACCAACTGCCCGCGATCCACGTGGCCTGCCCGCTCATCGGCGGGAATGACCATATTTTCTGCTGTGGTCCGACTTTCTTCGCGACGTTACCCGAGCCGGGGTCTCGCGCCGAGTACCGCAGTGCCGACGCGTACATGTGTCGCACCGGCCGCTACGGCCTGTTCCAGGTCTGCGCTCATCCCGGCCGACACCATCGTGGCAGCCGGATGGTCCACGCGCATGCGGGATGACAATTCCATCAACCGCTCGAAAGCGGCCTGTTCGCGTCCCGCGTAGCGGCCGGACAGCGGAGCGACCGTCATGAGGCCGTCGATGCGCAGTCCCGGGGCCCCGGCGACGAGGTCCGCCAACTCCGCGAGCTGCTCCGGCGCCGCGCCGCCCCGGGTCCCGCGCTCCCCCGACTCGGCGTCGAGGGCGATCTGCACGAGGCAGCCGAGCTCCCGGCCGGCGTTCACCGCGGCCGCCGACAGGGCGGTCACGAGCTTCGGCCGGTCGACGGACTGCACCACTTGCGCGTATCCCGCCACGGAACGGACTTTGTTCGTCTGCAACTGACCGACGAAGTGCCAGCTGAGCGGCAGATCCGCGCAGGCCGCGGCCTTGGGGGCGGCATCCTGGTCACGATTCTCCGCAACATGACGGACGCCCAGCTCCGCCAGCAGTCGTACGTCGCTCGCGGGGTAGGTCTTGGTGACCACGATGAGCGTCACCTCTTCCCGTCCCCGCCCCGCCGCCGCACAGGCGGAAGCGATACGCCCCTCCACCCGCGCCAGGTTCTCGGCGAGCTCCGACTTACGATCCGTCATTCCTCAGTCCAACCAGACATATCCGGCAAGCCGCCCGGTCACCCGGTCGCGGCGGTACGAGAAGTGGTCCCGCGACTCCAGTGTGCAGACCGGGGAGCGGGCACTGTTCACCACCCCCGCCTCCGCGAGCTGCGCGTGCACTCCCGCGACCACGTCGACGGCCGGTGTCCCCCAGCTGGTCTCGGCCCGGGCGGCCGGTACCACGTCCGCCACCGCGTCCCGCATGCCGGCCGGAACCTCGTAGCAGTGTCCGCAGACCGCAGGTCCCGTACGTGCCACGATCCGCCCCGGCTCGGCCCCGAGGGCGACCATCGCCTCGACGGCGGCGGGCACCACCCCTGCGACCAGTCCGGGCCGCCCGGCATGGGCGGCGGCCGCGACCCCGGCGACGGGGTCCGCCAGCAGGACGGGCGTGCAGTCGGCGGTGAGCACCGCGAGGGCGAGCCCCCGACGGGCGGTCACCACCGCGTCCACCGCGGGGACCTCTGCGTCCGCGCCCCAGGGCCCGTCCACCACGGCCACGTCCCGCCCGTGCACCTGGTTCATCCAGACCACCCGGTCCGGCGCCAGGCCCAGGGACTGCGCCGCCCGTGCCCTGTTCGCGAGAACGGCGGCCGGGTCGTCTCCGACCGCGCCGCCGAGATTGAGCTCCTCGTACGGAACGGCGCTCACTCCGCCCCACCGGTCGGTGAAGGCGAAGTGGGCGCCGCCCACGTGATGCTGCTCTGGTGTCACTTCAAGAAGTCCGGGACGTCCAGCTCCTCGGCCGGGCTGTCCTGGTACGGCCGGGCCGTGGGGACCTGCGGCGCGGGGGCCTGGACCTCGACCGGAGCCGGCTCGACCGGAGCCGGGGGCTCCTCGCGCGGGGTGACCGAGCCGAGTCCGCCGAAGGCCGGGCGGACCGGCTCGGCGGCGCGGACCGGAGCCGGGGCCGGCTCCTCGCGCTTGGTGGAGGCGGCGCCGATGACGTTGTCCCGGCGGGCCGGGGGCTGTCCGCCGTCGAACCCGGCCGCGATGACGGTGACCCGCACCTCGTCGCCGAGCGCGTCGTCGATGACGGCGCCGAAGATGATGTTCGCCTCGGGGTGCGCGGCCTCGCTCACCAGCTGCGCGGCCTCGTTGATCTCGAAGAGACCGAGGTCCGAGCCGCCGGAGATGGAGAGCAGCACGCCGCGGGCGCCGTCGATGGACGCCTCCAGCAGCGGCGAGGAGATCGCCATCTCGGCCGCGGCCACCGCGCGGTCGTCGCCGCGGGCCGAGCCGATGCCCATCAGGGCCGAGCCCGCCTCGGACATCACGGACTTGACGTCGGCGAAGTCGAGGTTGATCAGACCCGGGGTGGTGATGAGGTCGGTGATGCCCTGGACGCCCGAGAGCAGGACCTGGTCGGCCGACTTGAAGGCGTCCAGGACGCTGACCTGGCGGTCCGAGATGGACAGCAGTCGGTCGTTGGGGATGACGATGAGGGTGTCGACCTCTTCGCGGAGCTCGGCGATGCCGTCCTCCGCCTGGTTCGCGCGGCGCCGGCCCTCGAAGGTGAACGGCCGGGTGACCACACCGATCGTCAGGGCGCCCAGCGAGCGCGCGATGTTGGCGACGACAGGTGCGCCGCCGGTGCCGGTGCCGCCACCCTCACCGGCGGTGACGAAGACCATGTCGGCCCCCTTGAGGACCTCCTCGATCTCCTCGCGGTGGTCCTCTGCCGCCTTGCGACCGACGGCCGGGTTGGCGCCGGCGCCGAGGCCACGGGTGAGTTCCCGGCCGACGTCGAGCTTGACGTCGGCGTCGCTCATCAACAGCGCCTGGGCGTCCGTGTTGATGGCGATGAACTCGACGCCCTTGAGACCGACCTCGATCATTCGGTTGATGGCATTGACACCACCGCCGCCGACACCGATGACCTTGATGACTGCGAGGTAGTTCTGCGGTGCTGCCACGTCGAAGGCCTCTCGCCTCGAGTTACGTGTCGCCGCCTCGCGGGCCTGCGTTGCGACGACTGATGCCGAAATAGGGACGGTCCGAACGCGCCGACCCGAACCCTCACCCTGAAGTTTAGGGTTAGGGGTGTGTCTGTTCCTCGGACTCTTCCGAACAGGACACTAAGTCGACAAGTAGCGCGTGTTCAACGAACACGCCGAACCTCCCGTTTTTCTTTTCACCCTATGTGATCACCCGTATCGCTGGCCAACCAGGGTGCGCCGCTGTTGGACCGGACGTCAACTCCCGGACGCAGCAGGGGCGGTGGGGACGCTCACGTCGAAGTGAGCAGCCTTGGGAGCGGCTTTCAACAAAGCGTTCAAAGCGCGCCCCTTCGCGTCGCTCTGTTCGCCGCTCCCCCACGTCACGGACCGGCCACCGGTCAGCTCCAACACGACCGAATCATAGGAACCCACCTTGACCTGCACGGTTTCCTTGGCGATCGGCCCGGGGAGGGAGCCCGCGACGAGTACGGCCTCGTGCAGCAGCCGTTCCTCGTCGAAGCGGCGGGCGCTCGGCGATCGACCGGCGTTCAATTCCAGGACAGGAACACCCGCGGGTGCTTTCGGAACCGTGTCGAATCGCACACCCGATGCGTCCACTTCGACGAAGTTGGCGTCCTTTTTGATGAGCAGGACGGGTTTGCGTTCCGTCACCTTCACGCCGATGCCGTGCGGCCAGGCCCGCACCACGTCGACCGAATCGACGCGGGGCAGCCGGCCGCGGACGCGGCCCTCGATCTCCTCGGTGTCGATGCCCACCAGGGGTGCCCCGACCGGAACGGCCGCGGCGCCGAGGACCTGCTCGGAGGTGAGCACGTCCATGCCGGTGGCGGCGACCCTCTCCACGCGGAGCCAGGAGGAGCCGTAGAGCACCCAGGTGCCGCCCCCGACGAGGAGCACCACGGCGGCCAGGGAGGCGAGCACGGGGCCCCGGCGCAGGCGCGCGCCGGGGCCCCCGGGGCCCGATCTCTTCGCCGACTTGGCGGCCTTCGGAGGCTTGGGCGGCTTGGGGCCCTTGGGGGCCCTGGGCGGCCTGGGCGGCTTGGGAGCGCCGCTGCCCTTGTGGGCAGCCGGGCCGGACCGATCAGAAAACGGTGTCCCGCGCCGTGCGGTCGTCCCTCCGGCCACTCCTGTGCCTCCTGCGTCTGCGGGTCCCGCCTCAGCGGGACCTGTGGGCCGCGATCGCCTCGTACACCATGCCGACCAGGAGCTCGTCGGCGTCCCGGCGGCCGAACTCACCGGCGGCGCGGGACATCTCGTACAGGCGGTGCGGGTCGGACAGAACCGGGAGGACCTGGCTCAGCACCCACTCGGGCGTCAGCTCCGCGTCGTCCACGAGCAGGCCGCCGCCGGCCTTGACCACCGGCTGGGCGTTGAGCCGCTGTTCGCCGTTGCCGATCGGCAACGGGACGTAGGCGGCGGGGAGCCCGACGGCGGACAGTTCGGCGACGGTCATCGCGCCCGCGCGGCACAGCATCATGTCGGCGGCGGCGTACGCGAGATCCATCCGGTCCACGTACGGTACCGGCACATACGGCGGCATCCCGGGCATGTTGTCGACACGCGGCAGTTCGTTCTTCGGCCCGACGGCGTGCAGGATCTGGACCCCGGAGCGCTGGAGGGTCGGTGCGACCTGCTGGATCGTCTCGTTGAGGCGGCGGGCGCCCTGCGAGCCGCCGGAGACCAGCAGCGTGGGCAGGTTGGGGTCCAGGCCGAAGGCGGCGCGCGCCTCGGGGCGGACGGCGGCCCGGTCGAGGGTGGAGATGGAGCGGCGCAGCGGGATGCCCACGTAGCGGGCCCCGCGCAGCTTGCTGTCGGGGGTGGAGACCGCGACGGCGTGCGCGTACCGGGAGCCGATCTTATTGGCCAGTCCGGGCCGGGCGTTGGCCTCGTGGACGATGATCGGCACGCCGAGGCGCTTGGCCGCGAGGTAGCCGGGCAGGGCCACGTAGCCGCCGAAGCCGACGACGCAGTCGGCCTTGGTGCGGATGAGGATCTCCTCCGCGGCCTTGATGGTGCCGCGCAGCCGTCCGGGGACGGTGATCAGTTCCGGGGTCGGCTTGCGGGGCAGCGGCACGGCGGGGATCAGCCCCAGCTCGTACCCGCGTTCCGGCACCAGGCGGGTTTCGAGTCCGCGCTCCGTGCCGAGGGCGGTGATGCCCACTGAAGGGTCCTGCCTGCGCAGGGCGTCCGCGAGGGCGAGCGCCGGCTCGATGTGGCCGGCGGTCCCCCCACCGGCGAGTACGACATGCACCGAAATTCACCGCTCTCCGGACGGACGCTTCTTGACGCGCCGTCTCATCGACTTCCATCTCACCCCGGTCCGCCACCAGCCCGTCTTCGGCTGCCGCATCGCGAGGGCCGCGCGCGCCGCCGGCTCCTCACGCGCGAAGGCGATGAGCAGTCCGACCGCGAACATGGTCGGCAGCAGGGCTGACCCTCCGTAGGAGAACAGCGGGAGCGGGACTCCGGCGATCGGCAGCAGGCCGAGCACCGCACCGATGTTGATCACGGCCTGGGCCGTGATCCAGGTGGTCACGCCTCCCGCGGCAAACCGTACGAAGGAGTCCTCCGTGCGTCCGGCCACGCGGATACCCGCATAGCCTAGAGCCGCGAACAGGGCGAGCACCGACAGCGTCCCCGCCAGACCCAATTCCTCCCCGGTGATGGCGAAGATGAAGTCGGTGTGGGCTTCGGGTAGTTGCCCCCATTTTTCCACACTCGCACCCAGGCCGGAACCGAACCATCCGCCCGAGGCGAGGGCGTAGATCCCGTGAACGGCCTGCCAGCAAAGGTCGTTCTTGCCCGGTTCTGTCGCCCCGAGGCATTCCAGCCGGTCCATCCGGTGCGGGCTCGTCTTGATGAGCAGCGCGACGATCGCACCCGCGAAGGCGAGCACCCCGACGAACATCCGCGTCGGGGCACCGGCGAGCCACAGCAGGCCGAACAGGATGGCGCCGAGGATCATGGCGGTGCCCATGTCCCCGCCCAGCATGATCAGCCCGAGCAGCAGGAAGGCGACCGGCACCAGCGGCACCAGCAGGTGCTTCCACTGGCTCAGCAGCCCCTTGTCTCCCTTGCGGGCCAGCAGGTCGGCGCCCCAGAGGATCAGCGCCAGTTTGCCGAACTCACTGGGCTGCAGCATGAACGGACCGCCGAGGGAGATCCAGTTCTGGTTGCCGTTGATCGAGACGCCTATCCCCGGGACCTGGACCAGGACCATCAGGAAGAGCGTGCCGGCGAGCACGGGATAGGAGAGCGCCCGGTGCAGTTTGACCGGCATCCGGGAGGCGACCAGCAGGAGCACGCCGCCGATGAGGGCGGCCAGGAACTGCTTCTTGAAGAAGTACGCGTCGCCGAGGCCGAGCTGGAGGGCCTTGATCATCGAGGCCGAGTAGACCATCACCAGACCGAGCACGGTGATGAGCAGCGAACTGCCGAAAATCAGGTAATAAGCAGTGAGGGGGCGGTCCCAGGCCTTCTGCAACTGCCGCTGCGTACGCCGCAGCCGGGCCAGCGGCCCGCGCCCGGCGGGCCGCCTCGAACTCACGGCAGGGCGTTTGCGGCCCTGCGCCTTCACGGCGGACGGCCGCCGCCCCGGCAGCATCTGCTTGGCCGGCATCTGTGATCTTCCCCTCCACTCGTACGAGGCGAGCAGCCGGCCGGAGGGAACCTGTCCCGGAGCCCCCGGCCTAGGCCGTGTCCGCAGCGTTCTCGGCGGCCAGTTCGCGCACCGCGTCGGCGAATGCGTCCCCACGCTTGTTGTAGTTCGCGAACATGTCCATCGAGGCGCAGGCAGGTGCCAGCAGGACCGTGTCGCCGGGCTCGGCGAGCGCGGCGGCTTCCCGGACCGCTGCGAGCATCGCCCCAGTGTCGGTCCGGTCGAGGTCGACGACCGGGACCTCGGGGGCGTGTCGCGCCAGCGCCTCGGCGATCAGCGCCCGGTCGGCGCCGATCAGCACGACGCCGCGCAGCCGCTTCGCGGACTTGCTCACGAGCTCGTCGAAGGTCGCGCCCTTGGCGAGACCGCCGGCGATCCAGACGACCGGTTCGAAGGCCGCGAGCGATGCCTCGGCCGCGTGCGTGTTGGTGGCCTTGGAGTCGTCGATGTAGGTGACCGAGCCGACCTCGGCCACGTGCGCGACGCGGTGGGCGTCCGGGCGGAAGTCGCGCAGTCCGTCACGGACCGCGCGCGGCTCGACGCCGAAGGCGCGGGCCAGGGCCGCGGCGGCGAGTGCGTTGGCGATGTTGTGCGGCGCTGGCGGGTTGACGTCCTTGACCTCGGCGAGCTCCTGGGCGTTCTTCTGCCGGTTCTCCACGAAGGCCCGGTCGACGAGGATGCCGTCGACGACACCGAGCATGGAGGGGCCGGGGGCGCCGAGGGTGAAGCCGATCGCCCGGCAGCCCTCTTCGACGTCGGCCTCGATCACCAGGTCCTCGGTGGCCTTGTCGGCGACGTTGTAGACGCAGGCCACCGTGTTGCCCTCGTAGATCCGGCCCTTGTCGGCGGCGTACGCCTCCATCGAGCCGTGCCAGTCGAGGTGGTCCGGGGCCAGGTTGAGGACGGCGCCCGAGTGGACGCGCAGCGAGGGCGCCCAGTGCAGCTGGTAGCTGGAGAGTTCGACGGCGAGCACGTCGTACTCCTGCTCGCCGAGCACCACGTCGATGATCGGGGTGCCGATGTTGCCGACGGCGGCGGTGCGCAGGCCCGCGGCCTTGAGGATCGACGCCAGCATCTGCGTGGTGGTGGTCTTGCCGTTGGTGCCGGTGATCGCGAGCCAGGGGGCCGGGTCCCTGCGGGGCGCTGCGGCCCCGCCCGAGCGCGCGGCGCGCAGCTCCTGGCCGACCTCGCGCAGCAGCCAGGCGATCTCGACGTCCCCGACCACGTCCACACCGGCCGCGGCGGCGGCCTCGAACAGCGGGCTGTCGGGCTTCCAGCCCGGCGACGTGACGACCAGCTCGGTGCCTTCGGGCAGTGCCTCGCCCGCGTGCCGGCCGTCCGGCAGGCGCCCGAGGCGGACGGTGATGCCCTCCTGGGCGAGCTCGGCGGCGCGGGTGCGGTGCGCGTCCCCGTCGCCGTTGTCGACGACGGTCACCACTGCGCCGAGGCCGGCCAGGGCGCGGGCGGCACTGATGCCGCTCACGCCGAGACCGGCGACGGTGATGTTCTTGTCCTGCCAGGACGTCACTTGTCGGCTGCCCATCCCGCGTAGAAGAGACCGAGACCCACGATCACGCACATGCCCTGGATGATCCAGAAGCGGACCACGACGAGGACCTCGGACCAGCCCTTGAGCTCGAAGTGGTGCTGCAGTGGCGCCATCCGGAAGACCCGCTTGCCGGTCATCTTGAAGGAACCGACCTGGATGACGACCGACATCGTGATGAGCACGAAGAGGCCGCCGAGGAGGGCCATCAGGAACTCCGTGCGGGAGCAGATGGCGAGGCCCGCGAGCGCGCCGCCGAGGGCGAGTGAGCCGGTGTCACCCATGAAGATCTTGGCGGGCGAGGTGTTCCACCACAGGAAGCCGAAGCAGGCGCCCATGAGGGCGGAGGCGACGACGGCGAGGTCGAGTGGGTCACGTACCTCGAAGCAGGCGTTCGGATTGGTGAGGTCGGCCGCCATGGCGCAGGACTCCTGGAACTGCCAGACGCCGATGAAGGTGTAGGCACCGAAGACCATCACGGCGGCGCCGGTCGCGAGACCGTCCAGACCGTCGGTGAGGTTCACGCCGTTGGACATCGCCAGGATCATGAACAGCGCCCAGACCACGAACAGCACCGGGCCGATCGACCAGCCGAAGTCCGTGACGAACGACAGCCTGGTGGAGGCCGGGGTCAGTCCGCGGGAGTCCTTGAACTGGAGGGCCAGCACCGCGAAGGCGATGCCGACGATCAGCTGGCCGGACATCTTCGCCTTGGCCCGCAGGCCCAGCGAACGCCGCTTGACGATCTTGATGTAGTCGTCCAGGTACCCGACGAGGCCCATGCCCGCCATCAGGAACAGCACGAGCAGACCCGAGAAGCTCGGCTCCGAGCCGGTGAGGATCTTCGTCAGGGCGTACGCGATGAGCGTGGCCAGGATGAAGGAGATGCCGCCCATGGTGGGCGTGCCCTTCTTCCCGGCGTGGCCGCGGGGGCCGTCGTCGCGGATGAACTGGCCGTAGCCCTTGCGGGCGAGCAGCTTGATCAGCAGTGGGGTACCCACCACGGTGAGGAACATGCCGATGACACCGGCGAACAGGATCTGCCTCATCGGCCGGTGACCTCGCCCTCGACAGTGCCCTCGAGCAGGGCCTGCGCCACCCGCTCCAGACCGGCCGACCTGGAAGCCTTCACCAGCACGACGTCACCCGGGCGCAGTTCACTGCGCAACAGGTCGACCGCCGCCTGCGCGTCGGACACGAGCACCGACTCCTCACCCCACGAACCCTCGTTATATGCGCCCAGTTGCAGCCAGGATGCTTCCCTGCCCCCGACTGCGACGAGCTTGCTCACGTTGAGCCGGACGACAAGTCGTCCGACCGCGTCGTGTTCGGCGAGCGCATCGTCTCCGAGCTCGGCCATCGGGCCGAGCACTGCCCACGTGCGTCCCCCGTTCGCCCTGCCGGCACCGCCCATCGCGGCGAGCGCGCGCAGTGCGGCCCGCATGGACTCGGGGTTCGCGTTGTAGGCGTCGTTGACGATCGTCACACCGTCCGCCCGCTCGGTGACCTCCATCCGCCACCGCGACAGCGTGCCCGCCCCGGAGAGCGCCGTGGCGATCTCCTGTGCGGACATGCCCAGTACATGGGCGACGGCGGCCGCGGCGAGCGCGTTCGACACGTGGTGCTCACCGTACAGCCGCAAGGTCACGTCACTGCACCCGGTCGGTGTGTGCAGTGTGAAGGAAGGCTGTCCCGTGTCCGTCATCCGGACTTCGGTGGCCCGGATTTCGGCGTCGTCGGCCTCTCCGAACAGGATGGTACGGGCCTTCGTGCGCGCGGCCATGGCGCGAACCAGCAGGTCATCGGCGTTGAGGACGGCGACACCGCCGTCCGCCTCGGCCGGCAGGGCCTCGACCAGTTCCCCCTTGGCCTGTGCGATCTGCTCACGGCCGCCGAACTCGCCGATGTGGGCGGTGCCGACGTTGAGGACCAGGCCGATCCGCGGGGGCGTCAGGCCGGTGAGGTAGCGGATGTGGCCGATGCCGCGGGCGCCCATCTCCAGGACCAGGTGCTGGGTGTCCTCGGTGACGCGCAGCGTCGTGATCGGCAGACCGATCTCGTTGTTGAGGTTCCCGGGGGTCCACACGGTCGGCGCGTGGTGCTGCAGCACCTGCGCGATCAGGTCCTTGGTGGAGGTCTTGCCGGCGGACCCGGTGAGGGCCACGACGTCGGTGCCCAGGCGGGTGACCACGGCCCGGGCGAGTGCTCCGAGGGCGGCCACCACGTCGGGGACGACGATGGCCGGTACGCCGACGGGCCGGGTCGCGAGGACGGCCACGGCGCCGGCGGACACCGCGCGTTCGGCATAGTCGTGGCCGTCGACCCGCTCGCCGACGAAGGCGGCGAACAGGCTGCCCGGCCGGACCTCACGGGAGTCGTAGACCACGGGACCGGTGACCTGGACGGACGGATCCGGTATGTCGTGGGGCCGCCCGCCGGTGATGTCGGCGATCTCGGCGAGGGAAAGGGCGATCACTGGTTCACCTCGGCCTGTCGGACCTGAATCGTGCGGTCGAGCACGGCCTGGTGCTCGATCGCGGCACGGAGCACCGTGCGGTCGTCGAAGGGGCGTACGACACCGGCGGTGTCCTGGCCCTGCTCGTGGCCCTTGCCGGCCACCAGCACGGTGTCACCGGGCCGGGCGCGCGCCACGGCGGCCGCGATGGCCGCGGCCCGGTCCGCGTCGACCAGGACGGTGCCCCGCTCGGCGGGCGGTACGGACACGGCGCCCTCGAACATCGCGGCGAGGATCGCGAGCGGGTCCTCGGAGCGCGGGTTGTCCGAGGTCAGCACGGCCACGTCGGCGAACCGGGCGGCCGCGGCGCCCATCGGGCCGCGCTTGGTGGTGTCGCGGTCGCCGCCGCAGCCGAGCACGATGTGCAGCTTGCCCTCGGTGACCTCGCGCAGCGCGCGCAGCACCGATTCCACGGCGTCCGTCTTGTGCGCGTAGTCGACGACGGCGAGGTACGGCTGTCCCGCGTCCACGCGCTCCAGCCGGCCGGGGACCCCGGGGACCGCGGCGACGCCGTCGGCGGCCGTCTGCGGGTCGAGGCCGGCGGCGGCGAGCGTGACGATCGCGGCGACGGTGTTGGCGACGTTGAACGGGCCGGGCAGCGGCGCGGTGGCCCGTACGCGCTGTCCGTCGGGGCCCAGCAGGGTCAGGGTGGAGCTCGCCGGGCCGAAGACCACGTCCTCGGCGCGCCAGTCGGCCGCCGGGTCGCCCGCCGCGGAGAAGGTGACGACCGGGACGGTCGCCTCCTTGGCCAGGCGGCGGCCGTACTCGTCGTCGAGGTTGACCACGCCCAGGCGGGCCCGGCGGGCGGTGAAGAGCCCGGCCTTGGCCTGGAAGTAGTCCTCCATGTCGGAGTGGAACTCCATGTGCTCCGGGCTCAGGTTGTTGAAGACGGCGACGTCGAAGACGCAGCCGTCGACCCGGCCGAGCACCAGTGCGTGGCTGGAGACCTCCATGGCCACGGCCTCGACCCCGCGTTCGCGCATGACCGCGAAGAGGGCCTGGAGGTCGGTGGCCTCGGGGGTGGTCCGCTCGGACTTGATGCGCTCGTCACCGATGCGCATCTCGACGGTGCCGACCAGTCCGGTGCTGCGGCCCGCCGCGCGCAGGCCGCCCTCGACGAGGTACGCCGTGGTGGTCTTGCCGGAGGTGCCGGTGATGCCGATCTGGAGCAGGTCCTCGCCGGGGCGGCCGTAGATCGCGGCGGCCAGTTCTCCCATCCGGCCGCGCGGGTCGTCGACGGTCAGGACCGGCAGGCCGGTCGCCGCGGCGCGTTCCGCCCCTGCGGGGTCGGTGAGCACGGCGGCGGCGCCGAGGCCGGCCGCCTGGGCGGCGAAGTCGGCGCCGTGCGTCCTGGCTCCCGGCAGGGCCGCGTACAGGTCACCGGGGCGGACCGCACGGGAGTCGTGCGTGATGCCGGTGATCTGCGCCGCGGCGGGCGACGGGATGCCCAGCAGCATGGCCAGCTCGCCCAGCGGGCTCGGGCTGGCGGACGCGGGCCGGGGCGCTCCCGGCGGCGTTGCCGGGACTTTCAGGGTGTTTCTGGGCTGATCAGCGTGGGGCACGGCGGTGAGCGTACCGGGCGCGGCGGGCCGCCCGCGAAGTGAGGGCCCGGCCTCGGCTTCGCCGGTCGTCCGGTTCCCGGGTTTCGGGGTGATCGTTGTCACTGATGGTGCCTCACGCTTTTCTGGCGGGCCGGCCGGGGCTCTGGGTCACTGGCCGGGCTGCGGACTGGGCTGCGGGGCGGGCTGCGGGGCGGCGTCGTAGGTGACGGGAAGCCCGGCGGGTGCGGTTCCCGTGGGGGCCACCTGGAGGGTCTTGAGCGCGAACTCCATGACCTTCTTGTAGATGGGGCCGCAGATCTGGCCGCCGAAGTAGCTGCCCTTCGTGGGGTTCTGGATGGCGCAGTAGACGGTGATGCGCGGGTCGTCCGCAGGTGCGAACCCGGCGAATGAGGCGGTGTAGCCCTTGTACCGGCCGGTGGCCGGATCCACCCGGTTGGAGGTGCCGGTCTTGCCGCCGACCCGGTAGCCGGGGATACGGGCCTTGGTGCCGGTGCCCTCCTGGTCGTCGACCACGGATTCGAGCATCTCGGCGAGGGTCTTGGCGGTCTCCGCGCTGACCACGCGGCTGCGTTCGGGGGCCGGGGCCGGGGTGAAGCGGCCGTCGGGTCCCTTGGTGCCGCGCACCAGCGTCGGCTCGATGCGGACCCCGCCGTTGGCGATGGTCGAGTACACGGAGGCCGCCTGCATGGCGTTGAGGGAGAGGCCCTGGCCGAAGGGGATCGTGTACTGCTGGGAAGTGGACCACTCCTCGGGCTTGGCGAGGATGCCGCGGGACTCGCCGGGGTACTCCAGCCCGGTCGGCCGGCCGATGCCGAACCTGGTCAGGTAGGAGTGCAGGACCTTGTTGGCCTCGGGCTGGGTCGGGCCGAGCTGGCCGGTGGCCAGGATGGTGCCGATGTTGGAGGACTTGGCGAGGACCCCGTTGAGGGTCAGGTACCAGGTCGGGTGGTCGATGTCGTCCTTGAACAGCCGGTCGCCGCGGTGCAGCCGGTTGGGGACCTCGACGCGGGTCTCCGGGGTGGCCTTCTTCTCCTCCAGCACCGCGGCCATCGACATCACCTTGGCGGTGGAGCCGGGCTCGTACACGTCCTGGAGCGCGGCGTTGCCCATGGCGGCGGAGCGGGCCCGGGTCAGGTCGTTGGGGTCGAAGCCGGGGGCGTTGGCCATGGCCAGGACCTCGCCGGTGCGGGTGTCCTGGACGATGACGTAGCCGCGGTCGGCCTCGGACTTCTGGACCTGCTCGGTGATGGCGCTCTGCGCCGCCCACTGGATGTCCCGGTCGATGGTCAGCTCGATGTCGTCGCCGGGGACGGCGGGCTTCTCGTTGGAGCCGGCGGTGGGCACCTGACGTCCGCCGGACTGGGCGTAGGTGATCTCGCCGTCCTTGCCGGACAGCTTCTTGTCGAGGGAGGACTCCAGGCCCCCGCCGCCCTTGCCCTCGGCGTTGACGTAACCCAGTATCCCGGCGGCCAGGTCGCCGTTCGGGTACACGCGCTTGCTGCTGGTCTCCTTGAACACGCCGGCGAGGACGTTGGCGCCGGGGCCGTTGCTGCGCTTGTCGGCCGCCGCCTTCTCCGCGAAGACCCGCTTGAGGTCCTTGATCTGGTTCCAGACCTGCGGGGTCTGGCGCTGGGCGAGGACGACGTACCGGGAGTTCTTGGTGCTCAGCCGCTCGGCGAGCTCCTTGGCGTCCTTGCCGAGGATGGGTGCGAGGAGGGCGGCCGCCTGCTGGGGGGCGTCCGGGGCCTTGCTGTCCTGCGGGGTGAACATCTTCGGGTCGGCCGTGATGTCGTACGCGTCGACGCTGGTGGCCAGGGCCACGCCCCTGCGGTCGGTGATCTCACCGCGCTCGGCGGCCAGCTTGACGCTGGTGTAGCGGTTCTTGGATGCCTCGGCGGAGAACGCCGAGGCGTCGACGGCCTGCACCTGGAGCAGGCGGACCACGAAGGCCAGCATGACGAGGGTCAGGCCGACGCTGACCAGCCGCAGCCGGGGCCGCGGACTGCCGAGCCGGATCGTGTGCGGGGTACGGGGG
>NZ_JBSGXU010000177.1:0-16267 GCF_053610205.1 Streptomyces sp. NPDC054932
GGCCGACTGCTTCGGCTGCGGCCTGGACCGGACGCCCGCCACCGGGCTGCGCCTGCACTGCGGTACGGTGCCGGGCCGCGAGCTGGTCGCCGCGGCCTGGACGCCCGCGCCCGAACTCGGCGGCGCGGACGGGCTGCTGCCGCACGAACTGGTGTGGGGCGCGCTGGACTGCCCCGGGAACGCGGCCGGGCGGCTGCTCGACGGCCGCCCGGCCGGTGCGGTCACGGCCGCGCTCGGGGCCCGGCTGCTGCGGCCGGTGCCGGTGGGCGAGGGGCTCGTCTCCTACGCCTGGATGCTGTCGTCCTCGGGCCGCAAGTACACCGTGGGCACGGCCCTGGCCACGGCCGACGGTGAACTGTGCGCCGTCGCCGAGGCGCTGTGGGTGGAGCCCCGCAGGTAGGGGCTCACGCGGAATCGGCCAGCAGGTGCTTGCTGCCCCACATCCCCAGGGGTTTCAGGGCCGCGTTCAGGTCCTGGCCCAGCGGGGTCAGGGAGTACTCGACGCGCGGCGGGACCTCCTCGTACACCTCGCGGTGCACGATGCCGTCGCCCTCCAGCTCGCGCAGCTGGGCGGCGAGCACCTTCTCGGAGACACCCGGGACGAGCCTGCGCAGTTCACCGAACCGATGGGGCCGCTGATCCAGCACCCACAGGAGCGACACCTTCCACTTCCCGTCGATCACGGACATCGCCGCGGCGATCCCGCATTCGTCCGCACCCGGCCTTCGTGCCACCGCCATCGCACACCCTCCCCACCTGCTCGCTCACCTCGGGGTAACCACCCACTCCGAAGTGCGTACTTGAGCGCCCTGCCGCCTGCCACCAGGCTAAACGCCATGACCGACACCACAGCGCACCATTCCCTCACCCTCCTCGGCCTCGGCGACATGGGCACCGCCCTCGCCCGCACCTGGCTCGCCGCCGGACACTCCCCGACCGTCTGGAACCGCACCCCCGCCAAGGCCGCGGCGCTGGCCTCCGAAGGGGCTTCCGTCGCGGCGACCGCGGCCGACGCGGTCGCCGCGAGCACGCTGGTCGTGGTCTGCCTGCTGGACGACGCCAGCGTCGGCTCCGCCCTGGACGGCATCGACCTGACCGGCAAGGACCTCGTCAACCTCACCACCGGCACCCCGGGCGAGGCGCGCGCCCGCGCCGCCTGGGCCGAGGCACGCGGCGCCCGGTACCTGGACGGCGGGATCATGGCCACGCCGACGATGATCGGGGTCCCCGAGGCCGGCGGGTACGTCTTCTACAGCGGCTCGCGCGCGCTCTTCGACAGCCACCGGGCGGTTCTGGAGGTCCCGGCCGGGTCCCGCTTCGTCGGCGAGAACCCCGGGCACGCGGCCCTGCACGACGTGGCGCTGCTCAGCGCGATGTGGGGGATGTTCGCCGGCATCTCGCAGGCCTACGCGCTGACCGAGGGCGAGGACATCGCCCCGAAGGACCTGGCTCCGCTGCTGTCCGAGTGGCTCGGCGCGATGGGCTTCTTCGTCGGCAACGCCGCCGAGCGGCTGACCTCGCGGGACTTCACCTCGGGGGTGGTGTCCAACCTGGCCATGCAGGTCACGGGCACCGGCACCATGCTGCGCACCGCCGAGGAGCAGGGCGTCAGCGCCGAGCTGATCACCCCGTACGTGGACCTGCTGCACCGGCGGCTCGCCGCGGACCCTGCCGCGCACGGCGGGGAGGACACGACGGGGGCCATCCTGCTGCTGAAGCGGTAGGCGGCGGCCGGAGGCCCGGGGCTACGAGTACGCGGGCGGCGGCGGTCCGAAGCCCGCGGGGGTGGTTTCGGCGGCCGGCGCCTCGTCGGTCCGCATGAGATCGCGCGCCATGAGCGTGGCCCCGGCCACCGCGCCCGGCATCAGGAACACCGCGACCAGCGGCACCAGGAACGCCAGCACCAGCGGCACCCCGAAGCCCAGCACCAGCATCCGCCGCGACCTCATCAGCTCCAGCCGGTCGGGCAGCTCCACCTTGCGCCGCTGGAGCGCCACGGCGGTGAGCTCCTGGGTCAGGAAGTACCCGGAGACGCAGAACCCGAGCACCGGGATCACCGTCTGCCCGATCAGCGGGAGGAAGCCGAGGGCGAAGAGCAGGATCCCGTACAGCAGCACCCGGCCGAGGATCTTCACGCTGTCCCGGGCCGAGACCCACAGCTCCAGCCAGAGCGGCAGCCCCGACTCGGGGACCTCTCCGCCCTCGCTGCGGTCGACCTGCTCCGAGAGGGACTCGTAGAACGGCTGGCCGATCAGCAGGGTCACGGCGGTGAAGGTGATCACCGCGAGGAAGAGCCCGAGGCTGAAGAGCAGGGCGGTCAGGAAGCCGCGGAAGAGCGAGAGCCAGGGCGAGGACCAGTCGTCGGCGAAGGGGGTGGCCCAGGCCGTCAGGTCGTCGGCCCCGTAGCCGAGCCCGATCAGGGCGCCGACGTAGAGGGCGAACGCGACGAGGCCGGGCAGCAGCCCGAAGCCCAGCCACCGGCCGTGCCGGAACACCCACCGCTGTCCGGCCAGCAGATACCGGAAACCCCCCGCAAGATCACGCATGGGGTCAGTTTACGGCGAAGGCCGCACCCCGGTGGGGGTGCGGCCTTCGCGCTGCGAGCGCCGGATCAGACGGCGAGCTCGACGGTGATGTTGCCGCGGGTCGCCTTGGAGTACGGGCAGACCTCGTGGGCCTTCTCGATGAGGTCCTTGGCGGTGGCGGCGTCCACGTTCGGGATCACGGCGGAGATCTTGACGATCAGGCCGAAGCCCTCGTCGTTCTTGCCGATGCCGACCTCGGCGGTGACCGTGGAGCCGGAGATGTCGGCGTTCACGTTCTTCGCGACGACGCCCAGGGCGCCCTGGAAGCAGGCGCTGTAGCCGGCGGCGAACAGCTGCTCCGGGTTGGTGCCGGCGCCGCTGCCACCGAGCTCCTTCGGCGGGTTCACGACGACGTCGAGCTGACCGTCGTTGGTGGCGACGCGACCGTCACGGCCGTTCTCCGCGGTGGCGACAGCGGTGTAGGCGACGTCGGACTGCTGGATGGACATAAAGGAAAATCCTCCTGGTAATCGCCGTGAGTCGCGCCCACGATCACGACGGTGTGCAGTGAGCCTAGCCGGTGAAAGAAACGATCATCTTTCCGGTGTTCTCACCGCGCAGCATGCCGAGGAAGGCCGAGGTCGCGTTCTCGACGCCCTCGACGACCGTCTCGTCGTAGCGCAGCTCGCCGGAACGCAGCCATCCGGCGACGTCCTGGACGAACTGCTGCTGCAGTCCGGCGTGGTCGTTGACGAGGATGCCCTGCAGGCGCAGGCGCTTGCCGATGACCTGCATCAGGTTGCGCGGACCGGGGGCGGCCTCGGTGTCGTTGTAGCCGGCGATCGCGCCGCACAGGGTGGCCCGGCCGTTCACCTTCATCGAGGAGATGGCGGCCTCCAGGTGGTCGCCGCCGACGTTGTCGAAGTAGACGTCGATGCCCTCGGGGGCGGCGGCCGGCAGCTGCTCGGCGACGGGGCCGTTCTTGTAGTTGAAGGCGGCGTCGAAGCCGTACTTCTCCGTGAGCAGCGTCACCTTCTCGTCCGAGCCGGCGGAGCCGATCACCCGGGACGCGCCCTTGATCTTCGCGAACTGGCCGACGAGGCTGCCGACCGCACCGGCGGCGCCGGAGACGAAGACGGAGTCGCCCTCCTTGAAGGAGGCGACCTCGAAGAGTCCGGCGTAGGCGGTCAGGCCCGGCATGCCGAGGACGCCGAGGTAGGCGGAGAGCGGGGCGAGCGAGGCGTCCACCTTGACGACGTGCGCGGCGTCGAGGTCCGCGTACTCGCGCCAGCCCAGCATGTGCAGGACGTGCTCGCCGACGGCGAAGCCCTCGGCGGAGGAGGCGACGATCTCACCGACCGCGCCGCCCTGCATCGGCTCGTCCAGCTGGAAGGGCGGGACGTACGACTTCACGTCGTTCATCCGGCCGCGCATGTAGGGGTCCACGGACATGTGCAGGTTGCGCACGAGAATCCGGCCGGCTGCGGGCTCGGCGGACACGGGCACCTCGCGCAGGGCGAAGTCCTCGGCGACGGGCCAGCCCTGCGGGCGACGGACGAGGTGCCACTCGCGGCTGACGGCGGGGATCTGGGACATGCGGCGCTCCTGGTCAGAACGAATTGCTTCACTAGGTGAAACAACCATGCGCCTAGATATTTCATGTTGTCAAGTAAATGGGTACGCTGGTCCCATGCCCAGTCGTCGCGCAGACCCAGTGACCATCGAAGTCGTCGAGCTCATCGGCGACGTCGTGGCCCGCTATCACACGGAGTACGAGCACGCGGCCGCCAGCCACCAGCTCACCGGCGCCCAGGCCAAGGTGTTGAACATGCTCTCGCTGGAGCCCATGCCGATGCGGCGCATCGCGCTGAAGCTGCGGTGCGAGCCCTCGAACGTGACCGGCATCGTGGACCGCCTGGAGACCCGCGGCCTGGTCGAACGCCGCCCGGACCCCGCCGACCGCCGGGTGAAGCTGGCGGCCCCCACGGAGGAGGGCACCCTGACCGCGGAGCGGCTGCGCGAGTCGCTGGACTTCGCCCGCGAACCACTGGCGGGCCTGTCCGCGGAGGAGCGGACGGTCCTGCGCGACCTGCTCAAGCGAATGCTGGGCGGCTAGGCCGCCCTAGAACCAGCAGCTGAAGTCGAAGAGGCCGCACGGCTTCTTCGTCGGGGAAGGGCTCGGCGACGGGGAGGCCGGCGACGGCGGGGGCTGCGTGCTCGCGGAGGCGCTCTGCGAGGGCCTGCCCGACGCACCTCCCTGTACGGACGACCCCGGGCCGGGGGTGCGGGACGCCGGGCCCGACGTCGCGGGCGCGGGGGCCGACGACGCCGGACCCGGCTCCGTGACGCCCCCGGAGGGCGCCGCGGCCCCGGCCGACTTCGTCACCGCGGCGGGTGCCTTCGCCGTGGCCCTGCCGGATCCCGAGGGCGCAGCGGCCGTCGGCGCGTCCGGCAGCGGGGCGGGCGGCTGCGGGGCGTCGTCGGTCAGCACCACCTCGGCGGCGCGATCGACACGGTCCCCGTCGGTGGCCATGCGGGAGACCGCCATCGAGCCCCCGACCGCGATCAGCAGGCCGATCCCGAGGGTCAGCACCGTCCGGCGGCGGCGCCGGTGCGTGACCCGGCGTCTCGCACCGGCACGCCGCTCGTTCGGCGCGGACAGCACGACGAGCGAGTCGGCATACACGTCGGCCAGGGCGGCCGGCGGGGCCGAGGGTGGCATCCCGGGGGCGGGCGCGGCGGGCGGTGCGGCGACGGACGCCGCGGGTATCAGGTACTCGGCGGGGGTTCCGCATCCGGCGCACGCCAGCGCGCCGTTGAGGTGCCTCCGGCAGGCGTGGCAATAGTTCATGGCGCCCGCAGGCTACGTGCTCTGCGGCAACATCCGGATCCCGAGAACGTAAGGATCCTGTGTGGAATCGTTCCTTCCATGACATCTTTCGGGCCGACCGCATTCCAGTTGGTGCTATTGCGGCGGATGGCCGACTTCCAGCCGGACCTTGCCGACGAGGCCCGCCACCGGCTGGGCGCCTCGCTCGCGGACCAGCGGGCGGCGAACAAGCACTGGCAGGCGATGGTCCGCTCGCCCCGCTCCCGCGGGGCCCTGACCCGGTACCGCTCGGTGCTCGGCCCGCCGGAAGCCGCCGAGCACCGCACGATCGGCGATCTGGAGTGCGAGGCCCTGCTGTGGGCGCTGCCGCTCTGGCCGGACCTGCGCTTCGAGGTGCTGGCCGCGCCGGACGGCGCCGTGTGGAACGAGTGGCTGGTACGGGCCCCGGGCGCGCGGGGGCCCGTACTGGAGTCCCCGGACGATCTGCGGCCCTGGTCGGCGACGGTGGACGAGGTGGCGCGGGCCTTCGCCCCGGTCCGGCCGATGGAGGGCACCGCGCCGACCCGCTGGCGCCTGGCCTTCGCCGCGCGGGGGCGGCCCTGCGTCGCGGAGTTCACGTACGGCCTGCTCCAGCGCTTCTCCCTCGACTCCTTCGACTCCCTCGACGGGCAGGGCAGCGGCCGCTAGGTCGTGTCCGCAAAGTCCCGTCTGCTCGGCGGGGCCTCCGGGCGGACGACGCCACTTTGCGGACACTCCCTAGGACGCGAGGAAGGCGCGGACCCCCGCCGAGGTCGTGTCGTCGCCGAGCAGGTCGTTGTGCTTCAGGCAACCGACCGGCGTGTTGGCGGCTCCGGTCAGCGGGACGCTGTCGTCCGGGTTGACGATCTCGTCGCAGTTGGACCAGAAGGTCGCGTACTTCACCGCGCCCGGGGTCCCGTCCCCGGCGTTCAGATTCTTCACCACGTACGAACCGGGGGTCATGTCCCGGCACGCCTGGTCCCACAGGGCGCAGGCCCAGGCGGTGGAGGTGCCGCGGTTGGGGCCGGCCAGCGAGACCCAGTGGTCCACGGTGGCCGCGCCGCCGCCGAACTTCACGTACCAGCGGCTGACCAGCGAGCCGAAGGAGTGCGCGACGACGTCGACCCTGGCGGCTCCGGTCTCCCGGCGGACCTGGTCGACGTAGGCGCCGAGCCGCCCGGCGAGGACCTCGTTGACGGAGAGGTGGGTGTCGTAGCCGAAGGAGAAGAGCTCCGCGTCGGTGTACCCGGCGGCGCTCAGGTCCGCGCGCAGGGCTCCCCAGACGCCCGGATCGGCGTTGTAGCCGTGCACGAAGACGACCGGGGTGCGGGAGGAGACCCGGCCCGGGTCCCGGTCGACGGCACGGGCCGGCGCCGACAGTGCGAGACAGAGCGACAGGAGGGTCAGGAGCGCCGGGAGTGCCAGAAGTCTCTGTCGGGCCGTCAGCATCGGGTCCCCTTTACCTTGTTACGCGCGAGTAGCGCGTGCAGTGCGCGCATGGTGCTGCCTGTCGGTACAGAAATCCACCCCCATGCAGCCGCGACACACCCCCCGGCCGGAGCAGCTCAACGGGCCATTAGCCCGAATCGCCCGCGATGATATGAAAAGTGACCGACATTTCCGTCGGTCCTCTTGCGTCAGCGCTCTCGGGAGGATCTGCCGTGACCGTCAGTCTTGAGCAGTTGCGCCGCTGCCACGTCGCCGTCGACCTGGGGGCGGCAAGGACCCGCGTGTACGTCAAGGGCGCCGGCCTCGTGGTCGACGAACCCAGCGTCGCCGCGGTCAACACGCGCACCGGCGCACTCATCGCCGTCGGCACCTTCGCCGAACGGATGACCGGCCGCACGCCCGACTACATCCGGGTCGTCCGCCCCGTCTCCGGCGGCACCGTCGTCGACATCGAGATGGCCCAGCGGATGCTGCGTCACCTCCTCGGCGAGAAGCTGCGGCGCGCCCTGCGCCGCAAGCCGCGGCTGCGGGCCGCCGCCTGCACCCCCCACGACGCGGACCCGCTCGCCCAGCGGGCCACCGTGGAGACCCTCGTCGGGCTCGGCGCCCGGCGCGTCGAACTGGTCGACACTCTGATCGCGGCGGCCGTCGGCTGCGGACTCCCCGTGGAGCAGCCGACCGCGACGATGATCATGGTGTGCGGGGCCGCGGCCACCCAGGTGGCCGTCCTCTCCCTCGGCTCGATCGTCACCGCCGAGCGGATCCCCGTCGGCGGCGAGGCCATCGACCACGCGGTCGTCCAGCACCTGCGCCACGCGCACGAGCTGATGCTGCCCAGCCAGGCCGTCCGGCCGCTCCAACTGGCCCTCCACGGCAACGGCCTCACGGCCGAGGGCCCGGCCTCCACCCTGATCCACGGCCGCGACGTGGCCACCGGCCTGGCCCGCTCCGTCCACGTGGACACCGCCGCCGTACGGGACGCCATCCACACGCCGCTGACCGCCGTCCTCGACGGCATCGGCAAGGTGCTGCGGGACTGCCCGCCGGACCTGGTCGCCGATCTGACGGACCGGGGGATCATGATGGTGGGCGGCAGCGCCCTGCTGCCGGGCCTGGACCAGATGCTGCGGGACGCCACCGGAATGCCCGTCGCCATCGCCGAACGGCCGGACGTGTGCGCCGTACTCGGTCTCGGCGCGATGCTCGAAGGGAAGATCGCCCCCATGGTCCTCAACCCGCTGGCCGAATGACGGACGCCGGGCAGGAGCCCGACGCGAGACCCGACGTGAAGCCCGGCCCGGGGCCCGATACGAGGCCCGGCCCGGGGCCCGATGAGTCCGACGGGGAGGCGACGAGGCTTCCGGTGCTGCTGGAGGCCGTCCTCAACGTCGGGTCCGAGCTGGAGCTGCACGCCACCCTCCAGCACATCGTGGACTCGGCGACCGAGCTCTGCGGAGCCCGGTACGGAGCGCTCGGGGTCGTCGACCCCGAGCGCATCCTGCTGACCCAGCTGTTCACGGCCGGGCTCACCGAGGAGGAGCGGGCCGCGATCCCGCACCTGCCGGACGCACGCTCCGGCGTGCTCGGAGCCCTCGTCAGCGACCCTCGCCCGCTGCTGCTGGACGATGTCACCCAGGATCCCCGGGCGGCCGGTTTCCCTCCCGGCCACCCGCCCATGCACAGCCTCCTGGGCGTCCCGATCCGGGTGCACACACAGGTCTTCGGCAACCTCTACCTCACCGAGAAGCGGGGAGGCGGCCCCTTCACGGACGAGGACCTCGCCCTGCTGCGCGTCCTGGCCTCCCAGGCGGGCATAGCGATCGGCAACGCCCGGCTCTACGAGACTGCGCGCCGACGGGAGCGCTGGATCGACGGCGCCGCCGCCGTGACCACGACCCTGCTCGCCGGACGCCCGGCGGCCGACGCCCTGATGTGCGTGGCCGAACGGGCCCGGCTGCTGGCGGACGCCGCGGCCGGGGTGGTGCTCCAGCCGACCCCGGAGGGCGGCATGGAGATCGTGGCCGCCTCCACGCAGGGGGACCCGGGGGACCTGGTGGGGACGGCGATCGCCCCCGGTTCGCCGGTGCTGGAACAGCTCCTCGGCGGCGAGCCCGTCTTCATCGACGACTCGGCGACCGATCCCCGGATGACCACGCACGTCCGCGAGCGGTTCGGGCCGAGCATGATGCTTCCGCTGCAGAGCGGCGGCCAGCTGATCGGCACCCTGGCCCTGCCCCGCCACCGGGGCGGCCCCGCGTACGACGCGGTGGACCGGCTGCTCGCCTCGCAGTTCGCCTCCCAGGCCGCGCTGGCCCTCGTACTGGCGGACGCCCAGCACGACCGGGAGCAGCTGGCGGTGTACGAGGACCGCGACCGGATCGCGCGGGACCTGCACGACCTGGTGGTGCAGCGGCTCTTCGCCACCGAGATGATGCTCGAAAGCACCCGGCGGCGGGCCGCGAACGCGCCGTCCGGAGACACGGTGGGCGACGAACTCGGCCGGGCCGTGGACGAGCTGGACTCCACCATCCAGGAGGTCCGGACGGCGATCTTCGCCCTCCAGCAGCCGCCGACCGACGCGCCGACGACCTTCCGCGGCCGGGTGCTGCGCGAGACGGGCGGCGCGGCGGTGGTGCTCGGCTTCCAGCCGTCGGTGCACTTCACGGGCGCGGTGGACGCCCTGCTGCCGGAACCGGTGGCCGGCGACCTGATCGGGGCCCTGCGCGGCGCCCTGGCCGCGGCGCACCGGCGCAGCGAGGTCACCTTCATCGACGTGCTGGTGGACGCGGACCCGTCCCGGGTCCGCCTGACGGTGGCCGACGACGGCCGCACGGAGTCGGGCGCGCGGGGCATGACGGTGACGTGGGAGTCCGCGCTGTAGCGGGTAGGTGCCCTGCCGGTCGGGCCGAAGGGTGGTCTCAGGGTCTCAGGGCCGGCCCGGGCGGGTGGCCGCGCGCAGTGCGATCCGGGTGTTGGACTGCGCCACCCCCGCCTCCCGCTTCAGCCGGCGGAGCAGCCCGTCGAGGGCCGCGGGGTCGGCGGCCCGGGCGCGTACGAGGTAGTCGTGCTCGCCGGTGACGTGCACGACCTCGGTGATCCCGGGGAGCCCCGCGGCCTGCCGCTCGAACTCCTCGTTGGTGGTGTCCTGGCGCAGGGTGACGTCGATGAAGACGACGAGCCCTCCGGCGGTGTCGGCGGCCGGGTCCACGATCGTGGTGAACCCGCGGATCACGCCGTCGCGGCGCATGCGTCGCACCCGGTCGGCGGTGGCGTTGGCGCTGAGGCCGACGCGAACCCCCAGGTCCCGGTACGAGATCCGCGCATCCTGCTGCAGGATGCCGAGGATCTCTCTGTCGAGGCGGTCCATACCGCGATTCTCTCAGCCGGGTCCGGTATTCGCGCTCGCCCGTCGGGGGCCGGGGTCGACCCTCGCCCCATGAGCGAACTGATGACACCGGCGCTGGCGGGAGCGGTCGCGGGCCTCGGCGTGGCCATGCCGATGGGTGCGATGAGCGTGCTGCTGCTCCAGGAGGCGATGCGCGACCGCCGCACTGCCATGGCCGCGGCCGCGGGAATCGCGGCGGTCGACCTCGGCTACGCGGCCCTCGCCACTGCCGTGGGGCCCTGGGCGGCCTCCCACATCTCCCCGGTCGAGGCCTGGGTCCGGCTGGCCTCGGCGGTGATCCTGCTGATCATCGCGGGTCACGGCCTCTCCGGGGCGTCCGCCGCCCCGCCCGCGGTGACGACCGAGGCCCTGCCCTCGCCCGCTGAACACGGCTCCGACTCCGGCCCGGCCTCCGGCTCCGGCTCGGGCCCCGCGTCCGGCTCGGGCTCCGGCCGGACTCGCGTCGCCGACCCGCCGGCCCGGCCGGCCAAGGCCTTCGCCCGGTACGTCGGCCTCACCGCACTCAATCCCACCACCGCCCTCTACTTCGCGGCCCTCACCACCGCCCAGGGCGCCGGCCTGCGCACCGGCTCGGCCGGAACGGCCTTCCTCATCGGTGTCGGCGCCGCCTCCCTCCTCTGGCAGCAGGCCCTCGTGGTGTTCGGCGCCCTCGCCGGCGCCCGGATCCCGGACCGCGCCCGCGTCTGGACCTTCCGCCTCGGCCACGGGTTGGTCGCCGCCTACGCCCTCAAGATCGCCTTCCCCCTGCCGACCCTGGGATGACGGGCCGGGGTGGCCTCGGGGTCACCTCGGGGTGGCCTCGGGGTGATGCCGGATACGGGTCGACCCCGCGGCCGAAATGATCGGTCCATGACCAATCAACCGCTGAGCCACCGCCGGGCGGCCCTCACCCGGGCCGCCTTCGTCACCGCTCCCCTGTGCATGCTGGCCTACGGCCTCATCCGGCTCAGCGACCCCGACCACGGCCCGGGCCCCGCCTGGACCGCGGGTCACATCGCGCTGCTGGCCGGGGTGTTGCAGTTCGCCTTGATCCTCCCGGCCCTGCACCGGCTGACCGGACCCGCCCGCGGGGCGGGCCGCATCAGTGCCGGCGCCGCCACCCTGCTCGGTCTGACCGGCGCGCTGGCGGTCACCGCCCAGGCCTCCATCGACCTCGTCGTCGGCTTCCGCGCCACCGACCGCCCGGGCATGGCACGCCTCTTCGAGGAGATCCAGAGCCACCCCGGGGTGCTGCCCGCCGTCTACACCGTCGGCCCGATGCTCTTCTACGTCGGCCTCCTGTGGATCCTGGTCCACCTGGCCGTACAGCACCGCGTCAGCCCCTGGCGTCCCGTCCTGGTCGTGCTGGGCACGGCCACCACCGCCGCCAGCCTCGACCTGCTGCCGCTCGGCGCCCTCTTCTTCACCGCGGCCCTCCTCCCGCGGTCCCTCCCCCTGACCGCCCCGCACGGCCCGGCCCGACCCGCGGTACAGCGCCTAGGGTGACCCCGTGACGACTCGTCTCTCGGCCCGCGCGGCCATCGCCTCCGTGACCGACCCCGGCAGCTTCACCGAATTCCCGGCTCCCCGGCGGGTGTTCGCCGCCGACGGCCCCCTGGAGTGGACCGGCTACGCGGACTCCCGCGCCCGCGCCGCCGAGCGCACCGGCGAGCAGGAGTCCGTGATCACCGGCACCGCCCTCATCGGCGGCCACGAAGCCACCGTCATCTCCTTCGAGTTCGGCTTCCTCGGCGGCTCGCTGGGCGAGCGCACCGGGGACCGGCTCGAAGCCGCGTACCTCCACGCCCGCGAGCACCGGCTGCCCCTCGTCTCGCTCATCGCCACCGGCGGCTCCCGGATGCAGGAGGGCATGCTCGCTCTGACGCAGCTCCAGCGCGTGGCCCGCCAGTGCGTCCTGACCCGGGCCGCGGGACTCCCCCAGCTCGCCGTCCTGCGCGATCCGACCACGGGTGGCGGCTGGGCCACCCTCGGGGCCGGGGCCGACGTCGTCCTCGCGCTCCCGGGAGCCCAGGTCGGCTTCGCCGGGTCCCGGGTGCGCCCGGCGGACGCGGACCCGGCGGCGTACTCCGCCGAGGGCCAGTACGCCGCGGGTCACGTGGACGCCGTGGTGCCCGCCGCCGAGCTGCCCGGCACCCTCGCCGACTGGCTCCGCGTACTGGCCGCGCCCCGCCCCGACGGGCCGGTCGAGCCCCCGGCCGCGCTGGGCGGCGCCGCGGGCGGGGCGCTGCCGCGGACCGGCTGGGACGCCGTCCTGCAGGCCCGTCACCCCGACCGGCCGCACGCCGCCGCTTACCTGGACGCGTACTTCGACCTCCGCCTGCCCCTCTCCGGGGACCGGGCGGGCGGCACCGACCCCGGCGTGCTGTGCGGATTCGGGCTGCGCGAGGGCCGCGCCGTCGCCTACGCCGCCCAGTGCGGCACCGCCACCCGCCCGGCGGGCTACCGTACGGCCGCCCGCGTCATCCGCCTCGCGGAGCGGCTCGGCATCCCCGTGCTCACCCTGGTGGACACCCCGGGCGCGGCCAATGACGCCGCCGCCGAACACGCGGGCGCGGGCGCGGCCATCGCGGACACCTTCGCCGCCCTGGCCGCGGCCACCGTCCCCGTCACCACCCTGCTGATCGGCGAGGGCGGCTCGGGCGGCGCCCTCGCACTGGCCGCACCGGGGAACACCTGGGTCACCCCGGACAGCTACTTCTCGGTGATCGCCCCGGAACTCGCGGCGGCCATCCTCAAGCGGCCCCCGTCGGCCGCCCCGGCCACGGCGGACCAACTCCGCATCCGCCCCCAGGACCTGGTCGCCCTCGGCATCGCCCGCGGCATCGTCGACCCCGCCCGCTAGGGCCCGCAAAACGGTGGTCAGGGCTGCCAGCGAGGGGCTTCGTCGTCCGGGGTGTCCGGGCTCGCGAAGTGGAAGGGGATCGAGAGGTGGGCCGCCAGGGCTCCACCGGCCCTTTCGGCGGCCACGGCTGCCGGGTGGCGTCCTGTGACCTTCTCGCCTTCTCCGAGGTGCCGTTCGGCCATGGACCAGTGGATGAAGGCCAGCGCGTGCTGCTCCGCCGGGTCGACGGTGATGGCCAGCAGCCTGACGAACCAGCCGTGGACGGTGTCACCGTCCCAGACCGCCTCGATCGCCGCGATGCGGCCCAAGATCCCGCCCGCGCGCCGGACCAGGGACTCGTGGTCGAGGGGAGTGTCCGGGGCGCGGGCTATCCGGTCGCCGTAGTGCGCGTACCGGTCACTGACGATGAGCTGGGCGGTGGCGACCCCGATGTCGTCGGGGATGAAGCCGATGTCGCCGACGAGGCGGATCGCCGCCAGCAACGAGTCCTGGAGGACGTACCCGTCGATCTGGTCGCGGATCCCCGTGGGCAGCCCCTCCCACCACGCTTCCCGAGCCTGCTTGTTCATCATGTCCGCCCTGCCCCTCCCCCGTACGGGCCGCACCCCGCGAGGGCCCGCACCTCACCCTACTCAGGCGGACTCAGCTGTCGTTCAGAATCCGGAAGGGGCGCTCCAGCGGTGGCGTTGCGGCAGCCGGACGTCGGCCCGGTAGAGCCGCGTGACCTGCTGGGCCAGTTCGTTGTCGTCGCTGGCCAGCAGCAGCCGTACGCGCCCGGTCCCGTCGTGGTCCGTCACGACCATGCCCTCGATGTTGTCCACCAGCGGATGGTTCTGCGGCAGCTTCGAAGGCGCCCCCAGCGTCGGGCAGTCGTTGAAGTCCCCGATCGCCGTCTTCCGCGCGACGCGCAGGCCCGCGCCCTCCGTCAGGTTCTCCACCCGGGAGGTGTCCGTCGCGCCCAGCGGATCGGCGACGTACAGCCGTACGGTGATCGCGAACTCCCGGGTGAAGCCGCGCTCCAGCACGATCAGCCGCCCGTCGCGCGTCGGCGCGAGCTCCACCAGCCCGTGCCCCGGATCCACGGGGTACGCGTACTGCCGGCCCAGGACGAACTCGCCGTTCCCGCGCCGCTCCCAGGTCTGGATCCGCTGCAGGGTCCGGCCCTGCGCGTCCTTGCCGTCACCGGCCAGCGCACCCTCGACGCCCGCCACCAGGGTGCGCCCGCCGGGCAGCAGGGTCAGCGATTCGAAGGTCTGGTTCGCGGTCGCCCGCCCCTGCGGCGCGAGCCGGAAGGACTCCGGGACGGGCAGCGTGCCCAGCACCTCGCCCGTCCGCGCGTGGCGCCGGACCGCGGGCGCGAACTCGTCCGTGACGAGGTACGAGCCGTCCCGGTCGACGACGATCCCCTCGGAGTCCAGCGGCTGCCCGGCTCCGTCCGTCAGCGGCAGCCGGGCGGTGGCCCTGGCCTTCGGGGTGTCCCCGCGCCCCACCTCCAGTGAGTACAGCGCCGACTTGTCGGAGATGCCGGCGATGGTGCCGTCCTCGTCGACGGCGAGACCGGAGATGCCGCCGACGAGCCGCCCGTCGAGGGTGGTCTTGTCGAGCGCGTCGGAGTAGCCCGCGACGGAGAGGTACGGCGAGCAGGACCGGCTCCTCCTCGGGGCCTCGCCCGCGATGGCGGGCGGAGCGAGCATTCCGCAGAGCGCGGCCGTGGCGGCCGCGGTGGCGGTGAGCGTGCGAAGGCGCATGAAGGCCCTCCTCCTGGTTCAGCGGGCGGGGATGCGGGCGGTGCGGGGCCACGCGGACTGCCGAACTGTCATATGTCGACCAGAAAGAAAGCGGAAGGCCCTGAAACAGGAAGGCAACGAACCGGTCAACTTCCCTTCACAACCGGCCGGATCGGGCGAACCGCGCCGGACCGATCCCGACGTGCCGCCCGAAGTGCCGTGTCAGGTGCGCCTGGTCGTAGAACCCCGCCTCCACCGCCGCCTCGGCCGGCCGCATCCCCGCCAGCAGCAGCCGCCGCGCAACCGCCACCCGCCGCGCGGTCAGATACGCGTGCGGCGGCAGCCCGTACGCCGCCTTGAAGCTCCGGATCAGGTGCGTGGGGTGCAGGTGCCCGAGCTCGGCCGAGGCCTCCTCCAGGGTGATCCCCTCGGCCACCCGAGCGTCGAGCAGCTCGCGCAGCCGTACGGCGACCCCCGCGCCCGCAGCCGCCCCCGTCCCCGCGCGCCCCACCAGCCACCGGTGCAACCGCTCCCGTACGAAGGCGAGCCGCGACTGGGCCTCGAAGGGGTCGCGCTCCGCGAGCGCCAGGTGCAGCCCGTGCACGCGCGCGCGGAGCGCGGGATCGGCCAGCAGCGGAGTGTCGACGGCTGCTCCGGTCAGCCGCTCCGGCAGCACCGAGGTGTCCAGGTACAGCACGCGCTTGCGGAAGCCGGCCGCATTCACGGTCCGGCCGTCGTGGGCCACCCCGGGCGGCAGCAGGATCACCGGATCCGACACCCCGACGCCGTGCCGTTCCCCTTCGAGCCCGAAGTCCACCCGTCCGCCGTCGAGGATCATCAGCGCCCAGGTGTCGTGCACATGGACCGGGTAGGCGTGCTCGGTGAAGCGGGCGTGGAAGACCTCGGCAATGCCGGGCACCGGCGGCTGCCAGGCCCGGACGGTGCTGCGCGGACGGATCGCGGCCATGTCAGGAACGTACAAGACCGCCCGCGGGGCCCGCCGCCAGGCTGTCCGCATGACGACACACAAGGTCAACATCGCCGAGAAGCTGGCCGGTTTCACCGAGCAGTGGGCCCCGCGGCGCATCGCCCGCGTCAACGACTACGAGGTCAAGGCGGCCCGGCTCCAGGGCGAATTCATCTGGCACACCCACGAGGACACCGACGAGCTCTTCCTGGTGGTCGGCGGCACGCTGACGATCCGCCTGCGCGACGGGGACGTGGTCCTGGGCCCGGGCGAGATGTACGTCGTCCCGCGCGGGGTCGAGCACTGCCCGGCGGCCGAGGAGGAGGCGCAGATCCTGCTCTTCGAACCGACCGGCACCACCAACACCGGCACCGCGGGCGGCACCCGCACCCGCGAACCGATCGACGCCTAGTCCAGCCGGCCGTGCCGGGGCCGGGTGTGTGCCGGGGCGCTCCCCGCAGGGCGCCGAACGCACCGCCGCCACACCTTCCGACCCCGGGTCC
>NZ_JBSGXU010000178.1:0-5496 GCF_053610205.1 Streptomyces sp. NPDC054932
GGGCGCTCGTTCCTCGCGTCGCTTCGCGATGGCCTTCGGCCACCCTTGACCGCCCGTCCCGCCCCGGACATACGAAGACTGCCGGGAAACCCCCATACACATCCCTGATTCCGGCCCACCGAAACCCCGCCCACCCCGCCCGTCCCCGCACCTGGGGGTGGGTGGGCAGCCGCCGCTCGCGGGCGGGGTGCCGAGGGGGCGAATACCCCGCCCCGGCGCCTCCACGTCACAGCTGCGCTGCAAGCCGCCCCGCCCCAGGACAGCCCCTCCGGTGCGGCTCGTAGAATCGCCGGGTGGATACGACCCTGGATGACCCCCTCGTCGGGCGCGTGCTCGACGGCCGCTACCGCATCGACGCCCGCATCGCGGCCGGCGGCATGGCCACGGTCTACCGGGCCGTCGACACCCGCCTCGACCGGGTGCTCGCCCTGAAGGTGATGCACCCGGCCCTCGCCGCCGACGCCGGCTTCGTCGACCGGTTCATCCGGGAGGCGAAGTCCGTCGCCCGGCTCGCCCACCCCAACGTGGTCGCCGTCTTCGACCAGGGCACGGACGGGCCGTACGTCTACCTCGCCATGGAGTACGTCTCCGGCTGCACCCTGCGCGACGTGCTCCGCGAGCGCGGCGCCCTCCAGCCCCGGGCGGCCCTCGACATCCTCGAACCGGTCCTCGCCGCCCTCGGCGCCGCCCACCGGGCCGGCTTCGTACACCGCGACATGAAGCCCGAGAACGTCCTGATCGGGGACGACGGCCGGGTCAAGGTCGCGGACTTCGGGCTGGTCCGGTCGGTGGACTCGGTGACCAACACCACCGGCTCCGTCCTCGGCACCGTCTCCTACCTGGCTCCCGAGCAGATCGAGAACGGTGTCGCCGACACCCGCGTGGACGTCTACGCCTGCGGCGTCGTGCTCTACGAGATGCTCACCGGCTCCAAGCCGCACCTCGGCGGCTCCCCCGCGCAGGTGCTCTACCAGCACCTGCACGAGGACGTCCCGCCCCCGTCCGCCGTGGTCCCCGGGCTCCCCGTCGGGCTCGACGAGCTCGTCGCGCACGCCGCCGCCCGCAACCCCGAGCTGCGCCCCCACGACGCGGCCGCCCTGCTGGGCCTGACCCGTGAGGCCCGCGCGCAGCTCAGCGATGCCGAGCTGGACGCCGTACCGCCGCAGGCGCACGCCGTGGAGCGCTCGTCCGCCGAGGACCGCACCGGTGTGATCCCGCGTCCGGTGGCCGCGCAGCCCGTGCAGCACACTTCCCGCCTGGAGATGCCTGCCGCCCCGCCCGCGCCCCCCGCGCACCGGCCGGCCCCGGCCGCGCGGCGGCCCCGGCGCGGGGTGCTGCTCGTCGTCGCGGGCGTGCTGCTCGCGCTCGGGCTCGGTGTCGGCGTCTGGTACATCAACTCCGGCCAGTTCACCAAGGTCCCCAACCTGCTCGGCAAGACCGAGGAGCAGGCCCGCTCCCAGCTGTCGGCGGCCGGGCTCGGTGTGAAGGGGGTCGACCGGAAGTTCAGCGACGCCTTCGAACGCGGGACGGTGATGAACACCGATCCCGCGGGCGGCCGGCGGATCCGCGGCAACGGCGCGGTGACCCTCACCATCTCCCGCGGCCCCGAGGTCGTGGCCGTGCCCAATCTGAAGGGCCGGCCCCTGGAGGAGGCCAAGGCCGAGCTGACGCGGTCCGGGCTGGCTCCGGGCGCCGTCACGCAGGCCTTCAGCCAGGACATCGCCCAGGGCTCGGTGATCAGCACCAATCCGGTGGGCGGCGAGAAGCGGGCGCCCGACACGGCGGTCTCGCTCGTCGTCAGCAAGGGTCGACCGGTGCCGGTCCCGAGCGTGACCGGGGTGCCGGTCGACCAGGCGAAGGCGGCCCTGGAGGCCCTGGGTCTCAAGGTCGCGACGGCCCCCGAGCAGGTCAACGCCCCCACCGCGGCCGGTACGGTCGCCAACCAGTCGATCGGCGCCGGCACCCAGGCCGCGACCGGGGACACGGTCACGCTGACCGTGTCCAAGGGCCCCCGGCAGCTCCCGGTCCCGAACGTGACCGGCCAGGACCAGGACGCGGCCCGCAAGGCGCTGGAGGCCGCCGGGTTCAAGGTGAAGGTGGACCGGCCGCTGATCTCCTTCAGCAACACGGTGGAGAGCCAGTCGGTGCTGGGCGGGCTGAACGCCCCCGAGGGCAGCACGATCACCATCAAGATCAAGGGGCTGTAGGCCGCAGTGATGCGCAATCCAGTGGGCGGGCACGTTCCCGTCGCCGGCGGGCTGGCCTCGGTCGGTCTGACCTACGCACGGGAGATGGGCGCGGAGGCGGTCCAGGTCTTCGTCGCCAATCCGCGCGGCTGGGCCACCCCGGTCGGCAATCCGGCGCAGGACGAACGGTTCCGGGCGGAGTGCGCGGCCGGGTCCATCCCGGCGTACGTGCACGCCCCGTACCTGATCAACTTCGGCTCGCACACCGAGGCGACCGTGGAGAAGTCGGTGGAGTCCCTGCGGCACTCGCTGCGCCGGGGCCGGGAGATCGGTGCGCTCGGGGTGGTCGTGCACACCGGCTCGGCGACCGGCGGCCGCCCGCGGGAGGCGGCGTACGCGCAGGTCAGGGAGCACATGCTGCCGCTGCTGGACGAGCTGACGCACGACGACGACCCGTTCCTGCTGCTGGAGTCCACGGCCGGGCAGGGTTCCTCGCTGTGTTCGCGCACCTGGGACTTCGGCCCGTACTTCGATGCGCTCGACCACCACCCGAAGCTGGGGATCTGCCTGGACACCTGCCACATCTTCGCGGCCGGTCACGATCTGGCGGAGCCGGGCGGGACGAAGGTGACGCTGGACCTGCTGGTGGACACGGTGGGCGAGGGCCGGCTGAAGCTGGTCCACGCGAACGACTCCAAGGAGGGTGCCGGCGCCCACAAGGACCGGCACGCCAACATCGGTCAGGGTCACATCGGCCGGGACGCCTTCGCGGAGCTGTTCACGCACCCCGCGATGGACGGCGTACCGCTGATCATCGAGACGCCCGGAGGCAAGGAAGGGCACGCGGCGGACGTGGCGCTGCTGAAGGAGCTGCGCGGCCCGCAGTGATCCGCTGATTCCTTGAGGAATACCCCAGGGGGGTATACGGTTCGGTCATATCGACGGACCGTTACCCGGCGTTCCCACGAGGGGGTTGTCATGGACCGGATGCACGAGGACCACCAGCACCACGGACACGAGCACGAGCACGGTCAGCACCACGGGCACGCACCCGGCGCCGGCGGCCCGGTCAGCTGGGGCACGGCCGCCAGGGCCACCCTCCACTGCCTCACCGGCTGCGCCATCGGCGAGGTGCTCGGCATGGTCATCGGCACCGCGCTGGGCTGGGGGAACGTGCAGACGATGATCCTTGCGATCGTCCTCGCGTTCTTCTTCGGCTACGCGCTCACCCTGCGCGGGGTCCTCGCCGCCGGTGTTGACCTCCGTACGGCCATCCGGGTGGCTCTGGCCGCCGACACCCTCTCGATCGCCGTCATGGAGCTGATCGACAACGGGGTGATCGCGCTGTGGCCCGGCGCGATGGACGCGCACCTGTCGGAGCCGCTGTTCTGGATCGTCCTGGCGATCGCGCTCGCGGCCGCCTTCGTGATCACGACTCCGGTCAACAGGTGGATGATCGGCCGCGGCAAGGGTCACGCGGTCGTGCACCGGTACCACCACTGAGCGCGGGGCGCCCCCTACAGTTCGGGGCCCTCCCCGGGCTCCTCCTGGTAGGAGTAGCGCTGCTCGCGCCAGGGGTCGCCGATGTTGTGGTAGCCGCGCTCCTCCCAGAAGCCGCGGCGGTCGGCGGTCATGTACTCGATGCCGCGGACCCACTTGGGGCCCTTCCAGGCGTACAGGTGCGGAACCACCAGCCGCACGGGGAAACCGTGCTCGGCGGTGAGGAGTTCACCGCCCTCGTGGGTGGCGAAAACGGTCCGCTCGGAGGCGAAGTCGGCCAGCCGCAGGTTGGAGCTGAAGCCGTACTCGGCCCACACCATCACATGCGTGACCTGCGGCGCGGGCGGCGCCAGGGCGAGGATCTCGCGGGCGAGCACTCCGCCCCATTCGGCGCCCTGCATGCTGAACTTCGTGACGCAGTGCAGATCGGCCACGACGGAGTCGAACGGCAGGGCCGTGAACTCCTCGTGATTCCAGCAGTGCTTGTCCCCGTCGGCCGTCGCACCGAAGACGCGGAACTCCCAGCGGTCCGGCTTGAACTTGGGTACGGGCCCGTAGTGGGTGACCGGCCAGCCCTTCTGCAGCCGCTGCCCCGGTGGAAGCTCCAGCTGCTCTGCTCCCGGAGATTCCCGGCTTTCCGGCTGACCCATGACTCCATGGTGACAGACTGGGCAGGGTGGTCATGACCAGGTCTGGGCCGATTCGGGCAAGTCACGGTAACTCCCACTAAGGAGGCACTTACTGGACGACCTCCAGTGGCGGTGCAAGGATGCGGCCAATCCCCCGGCCACGGCTGGGAGGTACCCCAGCCCCGTCATGAATGACATTGCCTGGAAGGAGCCTCTGCGATGCAGGGCGACCCCGAGGTCCTTGAGTTTCTGAACGAGCAGCTGACCGGCGAACTGACGGCCATCAACCAGTACTGGCTGCACTACCGCATCCAGGACAACAAGGGTTGGACCAAGCTCGCCAAGTACACGCGTGAAGAGTCCATCGACGAGATGAAGCACGCGGACAAGATCACCGAGCGCATTCTGATGCTCGATGGCCTGCCGAACTACCAGCGCCTCTTCCACGTGCGCGTCGGTCAGACGCTCACGGAGATGTTCCAGGCGGACCGCCAGGTGGAGGTCGAGGCGATCGACCGCCTCAAGCGGGGCATCGAGGTCATGCGCGGCAAGGGTGACATCACCTCGGCCCGCCTCTTCGAGGAGATCCTGGAGGACGAGGAGCATCACATCGACTACCTCGACACCCAGCTGGAGCTCATCGAGTCCCTGGGCGAGCCGCTCTACATCTCGCAGCTGATCGAGCAGCCGAGCTAACCGGCTCTAGGCCGCTTCCGCGAGCTCCGCCGAACGGGCCGGACCCGGCTCCGCGGCGAGCACGGCCGCCGCCTCGCCCTTCTCCAGCAGCTCCCGGCGCGGACACGCACCGCGGCCGAGGATGCCCTGGATGGTACGCACGCAGGAACCGCAGTCGGTGCCGGCCTTGGTGGCCGAGGCGATCTGGCGCGGGGTGCAGGCCCCGGCGGCCGCGTGCTCCTTGACCTGCTTGTCGGTGATCCCGAAGCAAGAGCAGACGTACACGCGGTTCACCTCCCAGGGCGGAATGGTCCAGCGGTTCAGCGAGCCATCCCCATTTCGGTGAGGCTTACCTAACCGTACCCAAAGTTAGGGTGACCTAAAAGCCCCGGATACAACAGTGGGGCGGGGGAGCGCACTAACCGCCCCCCCCATAGGTTCCGAAGTGTTGAGATATATCAAAAGGTAGCGGTTAAAAAGTGCGGCCCTGAAAGCCCGCGTCAGCG
>NZ_JBSGXU010000178.1:5506-16246 GCF_053610205.1 Streptomyces sp. NPDC054932
GGTTACATAAACGCCCCGTATACAACTGGGGGGCGCGTAACACATCGATCCGCCCCCCACTGTCGTACGAAGGTACTGACTGATCCCTACTGGTCGCGGTACATCTCGGCGACCAGGAACGCCAGGTCCAGGGACTGGCTGCGGTTGAGCCGCGGGTCGCAGGCCGTCTCGTAGCGCTGGTGCAGGTCGTCGACGAAGATCTCGTCGCCGCCGCCCACGCACTCGGTGACGTCGTCACCGGTGAGCTCGACGTGGATGCCGCCCGGGTGGGTGCCGAGGGCCTTGTGGACCTCGAAGAAGCCCTTGACCTCGTCGAGCACGTCGTCGAAACGGCGCGTCTTGTGGCCGGAGGCCGCCTCGAAGGTGTTGCCGTGCATCGGGTCGGTGACCCAGGCGACGGTCGCACCGGACGCGGTGACCTTCTCGACCAGCTCGGGGAGCTTGTCGCGGACCTTGTCGGCGCCCATGCGGACGACGAAGGTCAGCCGGCCCGGCTCGCGCTCGGGGTCCAGGCGGTCGATGTAGGTCAGCGCCTCGTCCACCGTGGTGGTGGGGCCGAGCTTGATGCCGATCGGGTTGGCGATCTGCGAGCAGAACTCGATGTGCGCGTGGTCCAGCTGGCGGGTGCGCTCACCGATCCAGACCATGTGGCCGGAGGTGTCGTACAGCTTGCCGGTGCGCGAGTCGGTGCGGGTCAGCGCACCCTCGTAGTCGAGCAGCAGCGCCTCGTGGGAGGCGTAGAACTCGACGGCCTTGAACTCGGCCGGGTCGGTGCCGCACGCCTTCATGAAGTTCAGCGCGTTGTCGATCTCCCGCGCGAGCTGCTCGTAGCGCTGGCCGGACGGGCTGGACTTCACGAAGTCCTGGTTCCAGGCGTGCACCTGGCGCAGGTCGGCGTAACCACCGGTGGTGAAGGCGCGCACCAGGTTGAGCGTCGAGGCGGACGCGTTGTACATGCGCTTCAGCCGCTCGGGGTCCGGGACGCGGGCCTCTTCGGTGAAGGCGAAGCCGTTGACGGAGTCGCCGCGGTAGGTCGGCAGGGTGACGCCGTCGCGGGTCTCGGTGTCCTTGGAGCGCGGCTTGGAGTACTGGCCCGCGATGCGGCCGACCTTGACGACGGGCACGGAGGCGGCGTACGTCAGGACGGCGCTCATCTGGAGCAGCGTCTTCAGCTTGGCGCGGATGTGGTCGGCGGAGACACCGTCGAAGGCCTCGGCACAGTCGCCGCCCTGCAGCAGGAACGCCTCGCCCTTGGCGACGGCTCCCAGACGGGCACGCAGCTGGTCGCATTCGCCCGCGAAAACGAGCGGAGGATACGACTCGAGGTCCGCGACGACAGCGCGCAGAGCCTCGGCATCGGGGTACGAAGGCTGCTGCGCCGCGGGAAGGTCTCGCCAGGTCGCCTTGGCGGCGGGGGCTTGGGTTTCAGCGTTCACGGTCACCTCGTACACATTACGGCGTCACAGGCCGCATCCAGCCCCCCGCCCACCAGGTGAGACGAACCGGCTCAAAGGTTCCGGGCGCCCGACGATTCGGAATCCATGGTTCAGCCCACGCCGTGAGACAGATCCTGCGCCACGGAGCCGGTCTGGGCTAAGGTGCCCACCATGTACGCGCATTCGCACCAGACCTGGTGGTGGCCCGCTCCTGGCGGTCCACTTCTCGCGCGTACCTGAAGACACGCACGACGCGAAGGCCGCCCCGAGGGGCGGCCTTCCGCGTTTTCGACCGTTGTCGGATCCCGGGGCCGCTCCTCCCACCGGAAGGATGCTCCGCCCCATGGACCTCAGCCGACAGAACCGATTGAGCCGACTGCTCGACCCCTCCTGCCCGCCCTTCGCCCTGCTGCGCCGGCGGACCCCCGGCCGCGACCACGACACCGTCGAGGTGCTGATCGGGCAGGTGGACGAGGTCGAACACCTCGCCGACCTGCCCGTGGGTGAGCTGCCGGCGCTCGCCCTCGTCCCCTTCCGGCAGATCCGCGAGCGCGGCTTCGACGTACGGGACGACGGGACGCCGCTGAGCGTGCTGGTCGCCGAGGAGGCGTACGAGATCCCGCTCGCCGAGGCACTGGCCGCGCTGCCGCGGCACCCGGTGCGGGTCGACGGCGGGGGCTTCGACGTCCCCGACGAGGAGTACGCGGCCACCGTCCGACGGGTCATCGAGGACGAGATCGGGCGCGGCGAGGGCGCGAACTTCGTCATCCGGCGCACCTACGAGGGCCGCATCGACGGATTCGGCCGGGCCGACGCGCTCGCGCTGTTCCGGCGGCTGCTGGAGGGCGAGCGGGGTGCGTACTGGACGTACGTCGTCCACACCGGGGAGCGGACGCTGGTCGGGGCCAGCCCCGAGGTGCACGTGCGGATGTCCGGCGGGACGGTCGTGATGAACCCGATCAGCGGCACCTACCGCCATCCGGCCGGAGGGCCGACGGCCGAGTCCCTCCTCGCCTTCCTCGGCGACCGCAAGGAGACCGAGGAGCTGTCGATGGTGGTCGACGAGGAACTGAAGATGATGTGCACGGTCGGCGACATGGGCGGGGTCGTCGTCGGACCGCGGCTGAAGGAGATGTCGCACCTCGCGCACACCGAGTACGAGCTGCGCGGCCGGTCCTCGCTGGACGTGCGGGAGGTGCTGCGGGAAACCATGTTCGCGGCGACGGTGACCGGCTCTCCCGTGCAGAACGCCTGCCGGGTGATCGAGCGGTACGAGGCCGGCGGGCGCGGCTACTACGCGGGGGCGCTGGCCCTGCTGGGCCTGGACCCCGCGGGGGCGCAGACCCTCGACTCCCCCATCCTGATCCGCACCGCCGACATCGCGGCGGACGGGGTGCTGCGGGTGCCGGTGGGCGCCACGCTGGTCCGGCACTCGGATCCGGCGGGCGAGGTGGCGGAGACCCACGCGAAGGCGGCCGGGGTGCTGGCCGCGCTCGGGGTGCGGCCGGCGGCGCCGCGCCCGGCGTTCGAGGGGGCCCGGCTGGCGGACGACCCCCGGGTCCGGGCGGCACTCGCGGCGCGCCGCCGGGATCTGGCGCCGTTCTGGCTGCGGATGCAGGAGCGGCCGGCCGCGGTGACCGGCCACGCGCTGGTGGTGGACGGCGAGGACACCTTCGCGGCGATGCTGGCGCACGTGCTGCGGGTGGCCGGGCTGGAGGTGTCCGTACGCCGCTACGACGATCCGGGGCTGCGGGCGGCGGCCTTGGCCTGGGAGGGTCCGATCGTCCTGGGCCCCGGCCCGGGCAATCCGGCCGAGTCCGCGGACCCGAAGATGCGGATGCTGCGCGCGCTGACGGCCGACCTGCTGGCCGGGCACCGCCACGGCCTGGTCGGGGTCTGCCTGGGCCACGAGCTGCTGGCGGCCGAGCTGGGCCTCCCGCTGCTCCGCAAGGCGGAACCGGCGCAGGGGGCGCAGATGCGGATCGACCTGTTCGGGGCCGAGGAGGTCGTCGGCTTCTACAACACGTACACCGCGCACTGCGACGACGCCCTGGCCGGCCGGCTGGCGACCCGCGGGGTGGAGGTGGCCCGCGATCCGGCCACGGGCGAGGTGCACGCGCTTCGCTCCGCGGCGGGCTTCGCGGGGGTCCAGTTCCACCCGGAGTCGGTCCTCACCCTGCGCGGGGCGGACCTGGTGCGCGAGCTCCTGACCGGGGTCCGGGCGGTGTCCCCGGCCTGAGGGGTCGCACGCCGGACGGGCCGGACGCCCCCTGGGCGGTCAGCCCGTCCGGCTCTCGACGCCCGGGGACCCGCCGGCCCGGAGGTGGCGCACCAGCTGCCAGGTCAGGATCGGGCCCAGCACGGCCAGCCCGCACAGGAGGGCGGTGGGATTGCCGGTCGCCAGCGCCGCCGACACCGCGGCGCCCACCGCGTGATCGGCGAAGGTGAGCCACGGGTCCACCCGCCGGCCCGGCTCGGCGCGGAGGGCGGGCCGCAGGGCCCGGAGGGCGTACACGAGCTGGATGGCGGCAAAAGCCGGCATGATCCAGCGGAACACGGTAGGGACGTCCACGTGGCCGAATCTAAGGCCCGTTCCGGCCCGCCGGTATGGCCGGATGCCGAAGTCCGGGTGAACTCCCGGGGCCGTGCCCTACGCCGGCGGGACGAGGGTGTTCTCGGAGCGGCGGCCGGCCTGGTAGTCGGCGACGTTGGCGACGGTGGTGGCGATGATCTGGTCCACCGCGTCCCTCGTGTAGTAGGCCTGGTGGGAGGTCACCACGACGTTCGGGAAGGTGACGAGGCGGGCCAGGGTGTCGTCCTCGACGGCCTCCAGGGACTTGTCCAGGAAGAAGACGCCGGCCTCCGCCTCGTACACGTCCAGGCCGACGCCCTCGAAGCGGCCCGCCCGGAGCTCGTCGACCAGCGCCTCGGTGTCGATCAGCCCGCCGCGGCTGGTGTTCACCAGGATCGCGTCGTCCCGCATCCGCCGCAGCGCGGCCGCGTCGATGATGTGCCGGGTGGACTCCAGCAGGGGCACGTGCAGGCTGATCAGGTCCGAGGACGCGAGCAGCTCGTCCTTGTCCACGTAGGTCATGCCGAGCTCCAGGCAGGCCGGGTTCTGCACCACGTCCCAGCCCAGCAGACGCATGCCGAAGCCGTGCGCGATCCGCGTGAACGCCTCGCCGATCTTTCCGGTGCCGAGCACGCCGACCGTGCGGCCGTGGAAGTCCCGGCCCATCAGCCCGTTCAGCCGGAAGTCGAAGTCCCGGGTCCGGGTCGTCGCCCGGACGAGCCGCCGGTTCACGGCCATCGCCAGGGCCCAGGCGAACTCGGCCACCGAGTGGGGCGAGTAGTACGAGACCCGGCCGACCGTCATGTCGAGGCGCCGGGCCTCGTCCAGGTCGATGTTGTTGAAGCCGGTGGACCGCTGGGCGATCATCTTCGTCCCGCCCGCCGCCAGCATCCGCAGTACCCGGCCGCTCAGGTCGGCGTTGACGCTGGAGGAGACGATCTCGTACCCGGCGGCGATCGGCGCGGTGTCCTCGCCGAGGAAGACTTCGAGGCAACGGACCTCGTGCGCTCCCGCGAACGCCTGCTCCAGGAGCGGCTTCTCGTCGGCGGTCACACCGAATGCCAGGATCTCCACGCTTGCTCCCGCACCTCGAACCATGGGCCGTTCGTCACGATACGGCCCATGGCGTCGGGTCGCTGCTCAGCCGAAGAAGACCCCGGCCTCCTTGTAGAGCGCGGGATCCACCGTCTTCAGCTTCGACGTCGCCTCTGCGATCGGCACCCGGACGATGTCCGTCCCCTTGAGCGCGACCATCTTCCCGAAGTCCCCGTCGCGCACCGCCTCGATCGCGTGCAGCCCGAACCGGGTGGCGAGCCAGCGGTCGAAGGCGCTCGGCGTGCCGCCCCGCTGGATGTGCCCGAGCACCGTCGTGCGGGCCTCCTTGCCGGTCCGCGCCTCGATCTCCTTGGCCACCCACTCGCCCACGCCCGACAGCCGGACGTGCCCGAAGGAGTCCTGGGTGCCGTCCTTCAGCACCATCTCGCCGTCCTTGGGCATCGCGCCCTCCGCGACCACCACGATCGGCGCGTAACTCGCCCTGAACCGGGAGGTCACCCAGGCGCAGACCTCGTCCAGGTCGAAGCGCTGCTCCGGGATGAGGATGACGTTGGCGCCGCCCGCGAGCCCCGAGTGCAGGGCGATCCAGCCCGCGTGCCGGCCCATGACCTCGACGACCAGGACCCGCATGTGGGACTCGGCGGTGGTGTGCAGCCGGTCGATGGCCTCGGTCGCGATGCCGACCGCGGTGTCGAAGCCGAAGGTGTAGTCGGTGGCGGACAGGTCGTTGTCGATGGTCTTCGGCACGCCGACGCAGGGGATGCCGTACTCCTCGTACAGCCGGGCCGCGACCCCGAGGGTGTCCTCGCCCCCGATCGCGATGAGCGCGTCCACCTCGTGCTTCGCGAGGTTGTCCTTGATGTCCCGCACGCCGTTCTCCGTCTTGAACGGATTGGTGCGCGAGGAGCCGAGGATGGTGCCGCCGCGGGGGAGGATGCCGCGGACGGCGGGGATGTCGAGCGGGACGGTCCGCCCCTCGACCGCGCCCCGCCAGCCGTCCTTGAACCCGACGAACCCGCAGCCGTACTCCTGCTCGCCCTTGCGGACGACGGCCCTGATCACCGCATTGAGCCCGGGGCAGTCGCCGCCGCCGGTCAGCACTCCGACCTTCATGGATTCTCCAATCGCCATGACGGTCACGCTAGTGGTGACCCAGGTCACAGCAAGGGGACCGGAGAAGGCAATTCCGGTGGAATCGTGAGGCGTTGAGTACGTCCGTTCACTCGTACGAGGACGTAAGTACGATCGACGGGCGGTGGGCGCGTCCCGCGGACCGGTCTACGCGTCGTCGAGGCCGCGCTCTATGGCATAGCGGACGAGCTCCACCCGGTTGTGCAACTGCAGCTTGCCCAGGGTGTTCTGGACGTGGTTCTGCACGGTGCGGTGGGAGATGACCAGCCGCTCGGCGATCTGCTTGTACGACAGCCCCTTGGCCACCAGCCGCAGTACCTCGGTCTCCCGGTCGGTCAGTTGCGGCGCCTTCGGCTCGTCGGAGGTCGTCGGCACCGGGTCGGTGGCCAGGCGCCGGTACTCGCCGAGCACCAGCCCGGCCAGGCCCGGGGTGAAGACCGGGTCGCCCGCGGCGGTGCGGCGGACCGCGTCGATCAGCTCCTGGGCGCCGGCGGACTTCAGCAGGTAGCCGGTCGCACCGGACTTCACCGCCTCCAGCACGTCCGCGTGCTCACCGCTGGCCGACAGGACCAGGACCCGCAGGGCCGGGTTGGCGCCGACCAGCTCCTTGCAGACCTGCACCCCCGGCATGCCGGGCAGGTTGAGGTCGAGGACCAGCACGTCGGGCGTGACGGCGCGGGCCCGGCGCACCGCCTCGGCTCCGTCGCCGGCGGTGGCGACTACGTCGAAGCCCGCGGCGGCCAGGTCGCGGGCGACCGCGTCCCGCCACATCGGGTGGTCGTCGACCACCATCACCCTGATCTCGTGCAGTTCGTTGCGGTCGTTCACGTCGGTGCGCTCGCTCATCTCTTGTCCGTCCTCCCCCTGGGTACCTTCAGTTCCACTTCGGTGCCCTGCCCGGGGACGGACACCAGATCGGCGCTGCCGCCGAGATCGCGCAGCCTGCCGCGGATGGACAGGGCCACCCCCATCCGGCCCTCGCCCTCCGCCTGGTCGAGCCGGCCCGCCGGGATGCCGGGGCCGTCGTCGCGAACGGTCACGATCACCTCGTCGCCCCAGTCCTCGAGCAGGATCCAGGCCCGCGCGCCCTCCCCGGCGTGCTTGCGCACGTTGTCCAGGGCGGCGCCGACCGCCGCGGCCAGTTCCTTCGCGGCGGGCACCGGCAGCGGCACCGGGGTGCCGGGCTCGGCGAAGCTCACGCGGGACCCGGCGTGCGGGGCGAGGAGCGAGCGCAGGTCCAGCTCGCCGTCGTCGGTGCCCGGCTCGTCCTCCTCGTACGTGTCCACCAGCGCGCCCCGCGACTCGTCGCGGGAGACCCGGGAGGGATGGACCAGCCCGCTGGAGACCAGCGTGCGCAGCGCCACTTCCTGCTCCCCGGCCAGCCTGCCGAGCTCCTCGGCCTCGCCGCCCAGCTCGCTGCCGCGCCGCTGGACCATGGCGAGGACCTGGAGGACCCCGTCGTGGATGTCGCGGGCGAGGCGCTCGCGCTCGCGGGTGGCGGCCTCGATCTCCAGGGCGCGGGCGAGGGTGTTCTCACTGGCCCGGGCGACCTCGACGACGTAGCCGATGGCCACCGAGGAGACCCAGACGAGCAGGACGTTGTGCAGGGCGTCCCGGGTGGGCTGGCCGCCGTGGATGAGGATCGTCGCCGCGGCCACGAAGGTGGAGGCGAAACAGGCCCAGCGCCAGCCGCCCTTGATGGCGAAGGCGAGGACCGCGCCGCCGGTCCAGATCGTGGGGAGGGTGGGACCGCCCCCGGTGATCCGCTCGTGGGTGTCGGCGATCGGCGTGAGCGCGATCCCCACGATCGCGACGGTGAGGTCGGCGACGAGGAAGCCCTTGGTGCAGCTCGCGGCGTTCGCCACCTTGCGGGAGGTGGCGAGGGTCCAGACCGCGAGGAAGCCGAGGTAGCCGGCCGCCACCCCGGGGCGGGGGAACTCCTTGTACGCGGAGGCGAACAGCAGCACCGCATAGACCATGGTCAGCAGTCGGTACCCCGTCAGGGCACGCCAGAGCGGCTGCTCGACCGACATGCGCACGACGCGTTCGCGTTTCGCCATCTCCCCCACCCCTCGTGGGCGGTACCGCCCACGCGCAACTACTCCGACGTGCCGTCGGCCTTCTCCGGCTTGTCCGACTTCTCTGCCTTGGCGGCCTTTTCGGCCTTTTCGGCGTCGGCGATCTGACGCTTGGCCGCCGTGGCGTAGATGTCGACGTACTCCTGGCCGGAGAGCTTCATGATCTCGTACATGACCTCGTCGGTCACCGAGCGGAGGATGAAGCGGTCGCTGTCCATGCCGTGGTAGCGGCTGAAGTCCAGCGGCTTGCCGATCCGGATGCCCGGACGCATCAGCTTGGGGACCACCTTGCCGGGCGGCTGGATCTTCTCCGTGTCGATCATCGCCACGGGAATCACCGGCGCACCGGTGGCCAGGGCGACCCGGGCCAGACCGCCGGGCTTGCCCCGGTAGAGACGGCCGTCGGGTGAACGCGTCCCCTCGGGGTAAATACCGAACAGCTCCCCGCGCTCGATGACCTCGATGCCGCTCTTGATCGCGGCCTCTCCGGCCCCGCGCGCACCGGAGCGGTCCACCGGGAGCTGGCCGACGCCCTTGAAGAAGGCGGCCGTCAGCTTGCCCTTCACACCCGGGGAGGTGAAGTACTCCGCCTTCGCGATGAAGGTGACCTTGCGGTCCAGCACCGCCGGCAGGAAGAAGGAGTCCGAGAAGGAAAGGTGGTTGCTCGCAAGGATCGCCGGCCCCTCCGCGGGAATGTTCTCGAGGCCCTCCACCCACGGCCTGAATGCAAGCTTCAGTGAACCGCCGATCGAGAACTTCATTGCGCCGTAGATCAACTCGAAAGCCTTCCTGTGTCTGTCGAACAGACCATATCCCGTGCCTACACCGGCAGCGGCCCGACGACCCTGGCCGGTGCCACCCCGGTCGCGTACGGTGAAGTCACACAGAGCAACGCACCCACCCGACGTACGTCATGATCAAGGAGACCCTGGTGCCCGTCCTCCCTGGAGCCGAGCCGTTCCGCCACGAGGGCGGAGAGGTCGGCGTCCTCCTCTGCCACGGCTTCACCGGTTCCCCGCAGTCGCTGCGCCCCTGGGCCGAGTATCTCGCCGGGCGGGGTCTGACGGTGTCGCTGCCGCTGCTGCCCGGACACGGGACGCGCTGGCAGGACATGCAGCTCACGGGCTGGCAGGACTGGTACGCCGAGGTGGACCGCGCCCTGCGGGAACTGCTGGACCGGTGCGAGCAGGTGTTCGTCTTCGGGCTGTCGATGGGCGGGGCGCTGACCCTGCGGCTGGCGGCCAAGCACGGGGACGCCATCAGCGGCATCGTGCTCGTCAACCCGGCCAACAAGGTGCACGACCCGCTGGCCTTCGCCCTGCCGGTGGCCCAGCACTTCATCCGGTCCACGCCGGGCATCGCCAGTGACATCGCGAAGCCGGGCTCGGAGGAGGTCGGATACGACCGGGTCCCGACCCGGGCCGCGCACTCCCTGCGGAAGTTCCTGCAGCTGGTGGACGCCGAGCTGCCCCAGGTGACGCAGCCGCTGCTGCTCCTGCACAGCCCGCAGGACCACGTCGTACCGCCCGTCGACTCCGCGCGGGTCCTGGCCCGTGTCTCCTCGACGGACGTCACCGAGACCCTGCTGGAACAGAGCTACCACGTCGCGACGTTGGACCATGACGCGGAGCGGATCTTCGCGGACAGTTATGCGTTCGTCGGCCGACTGGCGGAGAGCGTGGGCAGGGAGGGGGCGGAGGCCGGTGGCTGAGCACGAGGAGCAGTCGGGCGGAGTCCCGCCGCTGGACGAGGAAGCAGCGTGGGCGGCGATCGTCGCCGGGTACGGGCAGGAGCCGCCGGACCCGCCGGGCGCCCGGCCGTTCAAGCCGATCGAGAACCTCCTCCTGCCGGAGGAGGACGTCAAGCCGCTGCCCGCGGAATCCGGACCGGATCCGAAGGCGGACGCCAAGCCGAAGCCCGCCCCCGAGCCTGAGCCGGACACGACGCCGGAGCCGGACGCCGAGCCGGAGCCTCCGGCGGCGCTGGGCAGCTCCGTGGTCTTCGCCCCGGGCGTGGGCGTGGGCATGGCCGGTCCCCGGGACCACTCGCTGGCGGAGCCGAAGGAGGACGACCTGACTCCGGCGGAGGAGGGTCACTTCGTTCCCCCGGAGCCGGAGCTCCCCGAGGCGGACACCACCTCGAAGTTCGCGTGGCTGGCCGTGGTCGGCGGCCCGGTCCTGCTGCTGCTGGCGGTGCTCCTGCAGTGGGAGATGACCTGGTGGCTGACGACGCTGGGGATCGGCGGCTTCCTGGGCGGCTTCGCGACGCTGGTCGCACGCATGCAGCACGGCGACGAGGATGACGACGACGACCCGGGCCGCGGCGCGGTCGTCTGACCCGCCCCTTCCCGGGGCTGCGCCCCGGACCGCCGCACCCGGACCCCGTGCCTCGGACGCCGGCGGGGCTGAAGCAGCAGAGCCTCGCCGGGGTTCGAGGCGCGCCGTAGCCGGGGGCAGCGCCCCCGGCT
>NZ_JBSGXU010000179.1:0-16136 GCF_053610205.1 Streptomyces sp. NPDC054932
CGCACGGGGCGCGGGGTGCCGTGGCGGCCGGGTCGGCCCCCGGGCCGGCCGAGGGCTCCCGGTGGTTCCTCAGTGCGAGGCCGGCGAGGACCGCGCCGGCCGCGGCGCACAGCATGACGGTGCCCCCCGCCCAGGCCAGGGTGCCGCCCACCGCGCCCTCCAGCGGGTCGTACCGCAGCGAACCGCCGAGCACGTGCAGGGCGACGACACCGAGCCCCGTGACCGCGCCCGCCCGCCACACCGCCGTGGTGTCCCGGAGCACCACCAGTGCGCCGCTCACCAGGCAGAGCACGGAGACGAGGAGGGGGAGGTAATCGACGGGGGCCGCCGACTGCAGGGCCGTCAGGTCGTTCGGCAGGTGCAGGGCGCCGCTCACCTGCAGGGCGATCGCCACCGGCCAGCGCAGGACGTGCCGCAGCGCCGCCCGGTCCCGTGGCGCGGCGGCGGGCGCGCCGACGGCGGCGGTGCGCCGGGGCGGCTCCTGGTGGGGGGCGTCGTACAGCTGCGCGTACGGGGGCTCGCACGGCTCCTCGTACCGCTTTTCGCGGGGCTCCTCGTGCGGTTCGGCGTACGGGCCGCCGAGCCGGGCGGCCGGATCAGCGGGTCGGGCACGTCGCTGCCGCTCCGCCCCGGCCGCGTCCTCCTTGCCGAGGATGGTCACCAGCAGGGCGACGTCCTCGATGGACCGTCCGACGGCGGCGCGCAGCGTGATGTCCGCCTCGGCCACCTCGTGCGGTGACTCGCCCAGGAGGGCGACCATCCGTCGTACGTCCTGCACGGGTCCGGTCACGGCGGCCGTGCGCAGCGCGTCGTGCCCGGCGTCGGGCAGCGGGCCGCCCTCCTTGAGGAGGCTCACGAGTGCGGTGACCTCCTCGACCGGACGGCAGGTGGCCGCCGTCTCCAGCAGGGTCCCCATGGGCGGCGTGGTCGGCTCGTCCGGTGATATGAGGTCGGGGGTCCCGTGGCGGTCTTCGCGCTGCTTCGCCGCGAGGGTGATGGGGTCATTCATGGAAGCTCCGTTCGCCGACGCGCGGGTCTACGCAATCGCGCGCCGGTCATCGTGCGTCACGGGAAGCGCACGCTTTGTTACATTGAGTGCCACTTCCGCTCACTGCGCCATTCGGGGCGGGCAAACGGGGGTCTCCACCCGGACCCCACGGGGAAGGGGCGTCGACCGTGCCCGACTTTCGCCAGGTCCGTGGTCGCTGTGCGCTCCTGCTGCCCGTCTTCCTGCTGTTGCTGCTGGGCGCCGCGCCCTCGTCCGGGACGGACCGGCCCGTCGTGGACACCGACCGGGGGCCGGTCCGGGGCCGCGGGCACGGCGCGTACGACACCTTCGAGGGCATCCCCTTCGCCGCTGCGCCGATCGGCCCGCTGCGCTGGCGGCTGCCGGAGCCGGCGCCACGCTGGGAGGGTGTGCGCGATGCCGGGGCCGCCGGTTCGCGCTGTGTGCAGCTGCCCGCGTTGGGGCCGGGCGGACCGACCGGCTCCGAGGACTGCCTGTACCTCAATGTCACCGCTCCGGCGGGCCGCGCCGCCGGGGACCACGCCGCCGAGGGCCGCGCCGCCGGGAGCCGTGGGCTGCGGCCCGTCATGGTCTGGTTCCACGGCGGCGGCTTCTTCAGCGGCGCGGGCGATGTCTACCGGCCCGACCGCCTGGCGGTGCGGGGCGGCGTCGTGGTGGTGACCGTGAACTACCGGCTGGGCGTCTTCGGCCTGTTCGGTCATCCGGAGCTCGGAGGGGCCCCCGATTTCGCCCTCGCGGACCAGCGGGCGGCGCTGCGCTGGGTGCGGGCGAACGCGGAACGCTTCGGCGCGGACCCGCACAACGTCACCGTCTTCGGCGAATCGGCGGGCGCCCTCAGCGTCTGCGCACACCTCACCTCCCCGGCCTCGGCCGGCCTGTTCCACCGGGCGATCGTGCAGAGCGGCTCGTGCTCGACCACGGCGCCCCCTCGGTCCCTGCTGCCCAGCCTCGGCACCTACGAGCCCTTCGTACCGGAGCGGCGCACGGTCGCGGAGGGGGCCCTGGCTGCGGCCCGGCTCGGCTGCAGCCGGCCCGGCGGGGTGCTGGACTGCCTGCGCCGGCTGGACACCGGCGCCCTGGCCACCGCCGAACTGATGCAGCGCTTCTCGCTGGTCTCGTACGGCAACGGCGTGCTGCCGCTGGAGCCCCGGCGGGCACTGGAGGCCGGCCGGTTCCACCGGGTGCCGGTCGTCCAGGGCACCACCGGGGACGAGATGCGCCTCTTCCTCGCGCAGACCCTGGCGGCGTATCCGATCCCCGACGCGGCCGCCTACCGGGCCCGGCTGGAGCTGTCCTTCGACACGCCGACGGCCCGCGCGGTGGAGGCCGACTATCCGGTGTCGGCCTTCCCGACCCCGGCGGTGGCGTGGGCGACCGTACTGACCGACGGGTCCTTCATCTGCCCGACGCTGCGGGACGGGGCGGCGCTCGGCCGGCACGTACCGGTGTACGCGTACCGGTTCAGCGACCGGAGCGCGCCCAACTTCACCGGGCTGCCGGAGCTGCCCGAACTGCCCTTCGGCGCCGCCCACGGCTTCGAACTGCCCTACCTGTTCACGATCGCGCCGCTGACCGAACCGCAGCAACGGCTCGCGGACCGGATGACCGGCTACTGGACCGCATTCGCCCGCAGCGGCGTGCCGGCGGCGCCCGGAGCCCCGCGGTGGCCGCGCGCCGACCGGATGCCGGGCTCGACCCTGTCGCTGGCGCCGGGCGCGGACGGGATCCGTACGGTGGACGCGCGGGCCGAACACCACTGCGCGCTCTGGGACGCGCGGTGGCCCGGGATCACCAGGGCTCGGTGATGATCACGCCGTCGGCCGGGATCCGGAGCGTCACCGTGCCCGTGTCCCCGTAGACCTCGTGCCGCCAGGCGGCGAACACTGCGGAGATCCTGCGGGCGGCATCGCCGCGGCCCTTGCCCACTTCCCGTGTGGTGAAGGTGATCCGCGCCTCGCCGACCGTGCGGACCTTACGGACGCGTGCCTCCTTGACCACCTCGTCGTCGTCCGCGGACCGGTGCTTGAGGTAGTAGGCGGTGAAGTCGCGGGTCATGTCGAACCAGTCCGCCGGACCGCAGGGACCACCGCCGTTGGCCATCTCGCCGTCGGTCGGCGGTCCCACGTAGGGACCGGTCTCCTCATCCGTCGGCGGACCCGCGTACGCACCGGTCTCCTGATCGGTCGGCGGACCGGCATACCCGCCCGTCTCCTGATCCGTGGGCGGACCGGCGTACGCACCGGTTTCCTCGTCCGTGGGCGGACCGGCGTACGCGCCCGTCTGCTCGTCCGTCGGCACGTCGAGATCGCACTCGGCCGGAACGAGCGTGGATACACCGGCGGGCGGCGCGGCCTGGCCCGCCCGTGTGGTCCCGCACGCCGCCAGGGCGGTGCACAGGAGCCCCGCCACCACCAGCCGTCCGATCACGAGCCCTGCCGGCCCTGCTGTCGTTGTCATGACCATCCCCCTTGGCCATCAAGAGGCGTTCGCGGCGGCCGGGGTTCCACCGTGCGGTCAGGAGTCGTCCCGCATCGACACGGGCCAGGGGCCACGGCCACCGCACGCATCGCACCCTGACGAATGGCCATGACATCTCCGCGCCCGCCCGCCATCATGGTCGCCATGGACACATCGAGCACCGACTGCTGGGTCACCATCGCGACCTACGAAGACCTGGGCCGCCTGCACCCGATGGCGGCCGCCCGCGCCTGACTGCGCGGCCGCGGCATCGACTGGATGCCGTTCGATCCCGGCGACATCCACTGCGACTTGTCCTGCGGCATCGGGCCGGACGGCCACTGGCACGGCTGGTTCACCGTCCGCATCCACGCCGACGCCCTACGTCCACTCGGACTGCATCCCGACCAGCCCACGGCCGAAATCACTTCCCCCTCCCCGCCCGGCTGGTGGCATGCCGCCGCGGAACGCAACTCCTAAGAGGTCATCTCATTTGGCGAGTCTGGGGGAGCAGATCAGGGTGCAGGCGATGCTGGTGAAGGCGAGGAAGTGTTCGGCTTTGCGTTCGTAGCGGCGGTGGAGTCGGCGGCAGTCGGCGAGCCAGGCCCTGGTGCATTCGATGGTCCAGCGATGGCGGCCCACTCATGGCGGCTCCGAGAGCCGCACCGACAAATGGAGAGATCAGTCGTTGAGCATCGAAATCAGGCCAGGGTGGACGCTGCGCGGTGCGGCGAGGTGCAACGTGGTTGACATACGACGCGCGGTCGATCGCCGAGGTGTCTCGGGTGTGAGGGCTCTGGCCATTGCGGTCGCCGTCACGTCGCTGTCGGTGCTGTCTGTGGGGTGTGGGGTGGACACCCCGCAACTCAACTACACGCCGGTGCGGATGGATCCCGACCCGGCGCGCACGAAGACGAGGGAGGTCTCCAGCCGCCTGCTGGAGATGGCCGGGGTCAAGGGCAGGGTCACGGAGTCCGGCATGAGCGCCACGCCATGCGACACGTTCGCCGACGACCGTTTCGCCATGGACCACTCCTGGTCGCTGTACGGCCTGACCGGCGACCAGGTCGACACCGGCATGGAGACCCTGCGGCAGGCGCTTGGCGAGAATGGCTGGAAGATCATCAGGCAGGGCAAGACCAACAGCGTGGACCAGCACCCCGAGATCTACGCCGTGAACGAGACGGAGCACTTTTCGGTACAGGCCACCGCCCTCCAGGGCGGGCGGAAGGAGCCGATGCTCGCCTTCACCGTCCACTCCGCCTGCTACCGCGCGGCCTCCCCCTACGCCGCGAACCACGCGTGACGGTTCCTCGATGCCCAGCTGAGCGGCCCGATGGTCCGGCCTAGGAAGTCATCTCATTTGGCGAGTCGGCGGTAGCAGATGAGGGTGCAGGCGATGCGGTGTGTGATGCCGCGCTGACGTAACCATTTCCGCAGGTGGACGTAGTCATAGCCCTTGTCTGCATGGAGCTTGCCGGGCTTGCGCCGTCGGCGTCCCCGGCGGGAGCGGATGGGCGGTATGCCGCGGACGAGGGGTTCAAGTGCCTGGCTGTCGTGCACGTTCGCCCCTGAGATACCGACGGACAAGGGCAGACCGGTCCGCTCGGTGATCAAGTGGATCTTCGAGCCGTACTTGCCCCGGTCGACAGGATTCGGACCCGTCAGGTCCCCCTTTTCAGGGCCCGCATGTTCACCGAGTCGATCGCGCAGCGGGACCAGTCCAGCTCACCTTGGGCGCCGAGCTCGTCAAGGACGAGGCGGTGCAGCTTGGCCCAGACCCGTGCCTTCGTCCACTCGGTGAAACGCCGGTGGGCTGTCGCCCCCGACGGCCCGAACGACGCCTTCGGCAACTGCTGCCATGTGCAGCCCGACGTGGCCACGAACAGGATCGCGGCCAGCACTTCCCGATCACTGTGCCGACGCCGGCCACCGCCCTGCGGCCGCGAAGGCGCCTCCGGCACCACCCGTTGGAACAACATCCACAACTCATCCGGCACGAGCCGCTCAACGATCCCCGCCACGGCCGCCAGCCTGTCCAACTCACCAAATGAGATGACGTCTAAGAGGACTGCGGCCGTGCCGACGGTGGTGGGCGATGCTGTCCTGGACGCTTCCCTACGAGCACCCTTGAGCAGCCATGACCGACTACCTGCAAGCCGTATTCGACATGCTCGGCCGAACCTGAGCGAGCAGATCCGGTCGGATGCGGAAGGCTGGAACGAGTCGCGGGCGTGGGAGTCCGACGACCTGGAAGCCGGCGAGGATCCCCGCGTGATCTGCAACCGCCCGCAGATCACCTTCGGCACCTCCGACGGCCTCGTCCCCCTTGCCGGCACGGACCAGGGAGCGGCCGTCTTCCTGGCCCACGAGGTCCACGGGTACCCCGATGGAACAGTGGTCCAGGGCTCGGAGGGCGACTGGACCGGCCACCCCATGAACTTCGCCGGGTGGCTGTACCGCTACCTGATCGGCGAGGAGACGGCCGGCTGGGACAGCGCGGCCCTCTACCCCGGGCCCGTCCTCCTGGAGTACCTGCCCACAGGACCGGACCAGCGGACCCGCGAGGTGTACGGCCCGGAACGCGGTAGGTGAGTTCGGGGTCGGCGCCGAAAGCCGGCATTCCACCAGCGGCCCCGGACCGGTGCTCCAACTGCCAACGGGACAAACCTGTTTACCGGGAGGGGTCAGAGGGATCACCGCGATCCACTTTCGTGACGCCCTCGGACTCGGCGCCGCACTGGATGCACTCCGGGTGCCGCTGCGTCATGAGCCGCTGCGGTTGGAGCTCCACTCGTAGGTCATGGGAGCCGTCTGCACGACTTCGCTGGGCCAGGTCGCTCGAACCTGGTCAAGTCGCTGGTGGTGGTCCTGGATCCAGGTCTCCTGCGGTCGGATCCCCAGCGCGAGGGTCATGCGGTCGGGGTCCTGGACCGTCAACGACAACGTGCGGTCCCCGAGCATGAAGAAGTCGAGACTCAGCCCGCGGTCGCCACCGATGGTTGCACCATTGCCCGGTGCGAGCTGGGCCAGGTCGCGCTGCCAGGTGTCGAGGTCCTGCTGGAACATGAAGAGCTCAAGCCTGGCATCGACGAAGCTCGCGGAGACCAGGACTTCCGCTTGCAGAGTGTCGTGACCGGTCAGCACTCCGGGCCGGTAGCGGCCGGTCACCCGGACGATGCAGCGGTTGCCGTCCGCGTCTCCCACATCGATCAGGTTCACCGGGGCCGGTTCAGTCACCGCTGGTCTCGCTCTCTTGTGAGGGGCTGGCCTGCATCATGTCGTATCGTCGGCGGGCTTGTAGGGCCGGCCGGAGGTCCGCTCGACGAGTCGTGGTTCAGCGGCAGCCCCCGTGGCGAGGCTCCGCGTACTCACCGAACAGCGGGTCGTAAGCCTCCCCGTCCTCCGTGGTCACCACGTGGTCGGGCTCGGTCCGTGCGGCAGCCTCCTGCAGTCGGACGACGAGGTCGGCGACGGGCACGACACGAAGCGACAGGGCTGCGGCCGCAGCAGCCGATCGATCTCCGGGGTGTGCCGGATCAGGTCAAGCAGGTGATCACTCGAGGCCATGGCGTGGACGATAGCGAGTGGCACTGACACGCAAGGCGCACGGCGCCCGGGGATGGAACGGGGTCGGGGGTCGCGTACCGGGTACACGCCTGAACCCGATTCGTACGTCGTCGCGATGAGACCGACGCTGTTGTCCGGGGCCGGCATGATGGAGCCGGGGTGGCCGACGTGAACTCAGTGGAGCGGGTGAGGGCGCTGGTGGCGGTCGGGTGGGGCGAAGCTCAGGCCGTTCTCGTCGAGGGCGTTGAAGACGGTCACCCGACCCGTCTCGAAGACGAAGCCGACATCGACGCTCCCCCGGGCCATGTCCCGCCCGGTCCACTCGAGCAGCTCGACCGCCTTGAGCTCCAGGCCGCGCAGTGCCTGCAGTTCGGGAAGGGGATCGGCACGCCACTGCAGGTCGAAGCCGGACCACCGGACCGGGGCGCCCGGGTCGATCGTGTTCCACGTCAGCGCGAGATCGTCGAACTTGTGATGATTGATCTCGACCCGCTCGCCCTCGAAGTCGAACAGGACCGGGCAGTCGCAGAACCACTCGTCGTCCTGACGGTCCCAGACCACCCAGACGCCCGTCAGGGTTCGGCCGACGAGACCGCGCAGGCGATCCCCGTGCTCCCGCACGATGTCGCGGCGGTGGTTCAACCACGGAGGCCGGTAGCCCGCGATGCCGAAATCGAACATTGCGTCATCCTGCCAGAGCCGTCCCACGTCGGCTCGACTCGGCCCGTGCTCTCAGACGAGCACGAGAGGGTCCCCGACCCGGACCGTTCCCGGTGTCACGATCCCGGCGAGCACGTCGAGCCGGTTGTCGTGCGCCCGGGCGATCGCCCTCAGGATCAGCGGCGAGTGCGGAAGGTCCTGCTGGGCCTGGTTGGTCATCACGCAGCGCTCGCTGGCGCGCAGGAACTCGATGCGGAGGGTGTCCCCCACCAGGGCGTTGCGTCCGATCCACCGGTCCTCGACGAAGGGTGGGGTGCCGGGCGGGGTGCGCACGAGGAGGTTCGGGCGGAACCGGCGTTCGTCCACGGGGACGTCCGGTATCCCGGCGCGCACCCAGTCGAGGGTGGCCGTGGTGAGGACGCTGAGCGGCAGTTGGTCGAAGTGGGAGATCTCCCCCTCGCGGGCCAGCTCGACATCGTCACGGCCCAGGTAGGAACGGAGGTACGCCGTCGGGTCGGCCACCACGTTCCCGTGCGGGTCGAGCAGTTCCGGTCGGCCCGGCCCCGGCGTGTTCCGCGGGCAGCGGGATCTCAGGTGGAGCAGGCCGTCCATCCGCCGGAAGCGCCGGGTGTTCTTGCCCGAGCCGAACTTCCCTTCCGCGTCGCGCACGGCGTACAGGCGGTCACCCACCAGGCCGCGCTCGTCGACCTCCGCGCTGTGCAGCAGTTCACCTCCGGTCGACTTGATCGGATACCGCCAAATCCGCTCGGTCACGCCCACGTTGTCAGCCACCGGACCGACGCTAGCGCACCAAGATCGTTCTTCCTTCGGCCGGGCGGACTCACGGCCGGACTACGGTGGTCCCATGACCCTGTCCACCCCGCTCCCGCTGCTCTATCTCGATGTCGACGGTCCGTTCATCCCCTTCGGGGCCGGCCCGTACCCGCCCGGCGACGGCAGCGCGAATCCGCTGCTCGCCCGGGTCGATGCCACGCTCGGGCCCGGGCTCGCGGCCCTGCCGTGCGAGCTGGTGTGGGCCACGACCTGGGGGCCGGAGGCGAACGAGTGCGTGGCGCCCCGGCTCGGACTGCCGGAGCTGCCCGTGGTGGACTGGCCGGAGCCGTCCGACGAGGTCGGACGGGGCGGGATCCACTGGAAGACCCCCACCCTCGTCGAGCACGCGGCCGGACGCCCCTTCATCTGGGTCGACGACGAGATCAGCAGCGCCGACCGGGCCTGGGTGGCCGCCCACCACCCCGGCCGGGCGCTCCTGCACCGGGTCGATCCGGGACAGGGCCTGACCGAGGCGGACCTCGGCGTACTGCGGGCGTGGCTGCGCCCGCAGTAGCCACGCCCCCGCCGGACGGGGACTACCTCAGCAGGCCGCGGGCGTGGTCGCGCTCGGGTCGGCCGCCCAGGAGGCGGCGATCAGGGAACGTTCCGCCGCTGCCAGGTGGGTGGCCGCGGCCAGCCAGGCCCACGCGTAGCCGTCCGGCGAGGGGTCGGCCAGGCGGCCGAATACGTCGCGGGGACGGCGGTCCGCCTCGGCGGCAAGGGCGGCGGCCAGCTCCGCCGCAGCGGTGAGCCCGGCCCGGCGCAGCGGTGCGTACGAGGCCGAGGCCAGGGACGCCGTGCCGCGGGCCGCCTCGGCGACGGCTCGGCGGCCCCCCGCGACCCCGGTCTCCAGGAGACGGCGCACCCGCCACAGCGGGGAGTCGGCCAGCGGGTCCGGGCCGTCGGCCGCCGGGAGCGGTACGGGGGCGACGGCACCCGCCGGGAAGTGCATGCCCTGGAGGCGGTCGTAGCCGAGGTCGGCCCGGCCCAGCCATTCCTCGGGCAACCGCAGCGTGTACTCGGCGCCCGGCACCGGGCCGACGGCCAGGGGGCGCAGCGTGGCGGCGCGGTCCAGGTCGGGGCGGCCCAGGACGCGCAGCTGGAGTCCGGGGTACGAGGCGATGCGGCGCAGGTTCTCCGTGTGCGCCAGCTCAGGGTGCGGGTGTGCGGGCCGCAGCCGCAGCAGGGGTGCGTCCGGGCGCGTCTCGCGGACGAGGAGGTGGTCCCCGGCCGCGCCCACGACCGTGACATCACAGCCGAGCAGCGTGGACTCGGCCCCGTCCGGATCGGCCAGCAGCTCGGCGACGGCCTCCGCCGCCGGGCGGGCGAAGAGCTGCGCCGCGGGCCGTTCGGTCCAGGCGATGCCGGGCAGCGGGGTCGCCCTGACCCCGCGTCCGGCGCCGAGCCGGCCTTCCGGGGAGACCGTCGCGCCGACGATGCGCAGGCCACCGCGGGCGAGGCCGGCGTGGTCGAGGGCGGCGCCGCCGAGGGCGACGGAGGCGGAACCGGCACCGCGGGCCCGGGCGAGGCCGCCGGGCCGGACGTCGGAGACCGAGTAGCGGGAGCCGTCCGGGGCCAGCAGGTGGGTGACCACTCCGCCGTATCCGGTGGCGGAGAGCACGGGTTCCCGGCACAGGCCCTGCACCTGGAGGCTGCCGCCCGGCGCGTAGGCGCGGCGGACGGTGCCGGTGAGTGCCGGGTCGGCGGAGCCGGAGGCCAGTACTCCGGCGGTGTGGAGGAGTTCGCGGAAGGCTCCGGTGAGCTCGCCGAGCCGCTGGCCCGCACGCCGTTCGCGGGCGGCGCGCAGGCCGCGTACGACCCGTAGGGCGGCCGCTTCGGCGCGCGGCAGCCCGGCGAGGCGGGCGGTGTGCGCGGAGCGCAGCAGTTCGGCCTGGACCACCGCTCCCCCGGCGGTGACTCCGGCGGCGAGGGCTTCGGCGGCCACGTGCCAGAGGGCGGCCGCGGCGCCCAGCTGGGCCTTGGTGAGCACCGGGGCGGGCTCCGCCGGCTCAGTGGGTTCCGACGGCTCCCCGATCCCGGTGGCCGTCGCCGTCGCCGTCGCCGTGGCCGTCGCCGTGGCGGTGGCGGTGGCGGTGGCGGTGGCCGTGGCGGACTCCGGATTCGGCTCCTGCCCGGGCCCGGGCCCGGCCACCGGCTCCGGCGGCATGTCCGCGAGCGGGCCCGCGCCCAGCGCGGCGGCCCGGTGCAGGCAGCGGGGCGCCAGCAGGCAGCTGCACGTGGCCTGTTCCGCCGAGGTGATCGCACCTGCCGGACCGGGGCGCAGGGTGACGAGGGCGTCCTCGCCGAAGCGGAAGGTGACGGTGCCGTCCGCCCCGTGGACGGCACCCGCCGCGCAGCCCTCGGTGGCGGCGTCCAGCTTCTTGCGCAGGCGGGGGGTGAGGTTCTCGACGGCTTCGGCGAGCACCTCGGGGGCGACGGGCGGCAGTTCGGTGCTCAACGGGACTCTCCACGGAGGCGGTCGCCCACCCAGCGGGCGAGGGCGAGGGGACTGAGGGCGGCCACGGGCATGCCCGCCGCCACGAGTTGCCGCGCGACCGGAACCGAGTACCGGGGCGTCCCCTCGTCGTCGAGCGCGGCGCAGCCCAGCAGATGGGCACCGGAGGCGGCCAGCGCGCGGACCTCGCCGAGGAGCCCGCCGATCGGCGCCCCCTCCTCGAAGTCGCTGACCACGACGACGAGGGTGCGGCTCGGGACGGTGATCAGGGAGCGGGCGTGCGCGAGACCGGCGGCGATGTGCGTTCCGCCGCCGACACGGACCTCCAGCAGCAGGGAGAGCGGGTCGTCGACCCGGTCGGTGAGGTCCACGACCTGGGTGGAGAAGGCGAGGAAGTGGGTGGACAGGGTCGGTACGCCGCCCAGCACGGCCGCGGTCAGGGCCGACCAGATGACGGATGCCTCCATGGAGCCGGAGACGTCGACGACCAGGATCAGCCGCCAGTCGGCCTCGCGGCTCGACCGGGTGCTGAAGACGGGCCGCTCCGGGACGACGACCACGGTGCCGTCGGCCCGGCGCCGGGTGTGCGCCAGGTTGGCGCGCAGGGTGCGGGCCAGGTCGAGCCTGCCGCCGGGACGGCGGGTGGGGCGCGGGGTGGCGAGCCCGGAGAGGGCCGGGCGCATCCGGGTGGCCAGCTCCTTGGCCAGTTCGTCGACGAGCCTCTTCACCAGGGGGCGCAGCCGGGCGAGTTGAGCCTCCGGCAGCCCGCCGGCGAGGGACAGTACGGAGCTCAGCAGTTCCACGGAGGGCCGTACGGCCGCCGGGTCGAGCTGGGTGAGCACGTCGGTACGGCCCACTTCGGCCGCTCCCGCCAGCACCTCCTCCCGTACGTCGGCGCCGAACAGCGCCTCCAGCTCCTCGGACCACTCCCGGGCGGTGGGGAAGGATGCCTCCTGGCCGCCGCCCTGGCCGGGGCCCTGGCCGGAGCCGACGTCGGAGGCGCCCTCGCCGCGCCCGGCGCCGTACAGCTCGTCCAGCGCGTGGGCGTAACGGCGGGCGCCCGCGGGGAGCCGGTCGCGTTCGCGGCCGAGGAGCAGCCGCCAGCGGTCGGCGGGGGCGATCCGCGCGCCGTCGGCCCGGGGGGCCCGCGGTCCCGGAACGACGGGGCCGCCGGAGGGCTCGGGGGCCTCGGGGGCGGGGGCCTGGGACTGGTCCGATGCACCCGATGCATCCGACGTGTCCGACGTGTCCGGTGCGTCCGGTGAGTCCGGTACGTCCGGTGCGTCCGCCTCGGACGGTGTTCCGGGCAGCGGGAGCGCCTTGAGCGCGGCGAGTCCGGCCGCGTCGGCGGCGGCCCAGAGCGCGAGCAGGGCGGGTGATGCGTCGAGCGCGAGGTCGATCCGGTCGCCGAGCCGCTCGGTGACGGTGTCCAGCAGTCGGCCGCGGGCGGCGGGCGAGAGGGCGTCGAAGCCTCCGCGCAGAGCGGGCAGCCGGTCGAGGAAGTCCTGGTCGGCGAGGTGTTCGACGCGGTCGAGGAGCGGGGTGAGGGCCGCCGGGGAGGACTGCAGCAGGGGGCCCGCTGCGGTGAGGAGTCCCCCGAGCCGCCGGGTCAGGGCGCGCCGGCTGTCGGCGGTGCCCGCGCTGTCGATCCATCCGGCGGCGCGGCCGCCGAGCTCCGCGGCCGGGTCGAGGTCGAGGAGGACCCGTACGGCCAGGGCCGCGCCCTGCATCAGCGGGGACGCGGAGGCGGCCAGGGCGGCGAGGGCGTCGTCCGTGCGCAGGCCCAGGTGGTGGGCTGCGGCGCGGTCGGCGAGGGCCACGAGGGCGGCCGCGTCGGCGGGGTCCTCGCTCCCGGCGAGGCCGGGCAGGCAGCGCACGGCCGCTTCGAGGAGGTCACCGGCGAGGGTGGCGGAGGCGGCCCGGGACGCGGCGCAGGTGCCGGGCAGGTGGCCGCGGTGGAGGGCCTCCAGGAGGTCGAGGGCGTCGAGGAGTTCGGGCAGGGTCGCGGTCTGCGGCAGGGCGGTGGCCGCCTCGTGGAGGCGTACGTCGACCAGTTCGGGCAGATCGCACCGCGCGGCGGCGGCCAGCCCGGCGAGGATCTGCGGCGGGGTCGGCCCTCCGTCGGCGGCGGCCCGGCGGGCGGTGTCGCGCAGAGTGCCCGCGGCCGCCTGGGCGGCGGTGACCCCGCGCACCCCGGCGAGGTCCAGCCGGGCCGGGACGGAAGGCGTCCAGGACAGCCGCCACTTGGTCCCGAGGGCGGTGCCGTCGCCGGTGGTGGCGACGGTGAGGGGCTCGCCGTAGGAGGCGCCGCACACGAGGAGCCGTTGCAGCAGGACCTCGCGGCGGCCGTCCAGGGCGGAGCGGAGCGGGTCGAGGCGGATCTCGCGGGGCGCGGGGTCCTCGGGCGACGGCAGCCGCAGCTCGGCGAGTTCGGCCTCGACGGAGGGGCCGAGGCCGGAGCGGGGGGCGTGCGGGGTGATCCGGCCGCGGGCGGTGCCGACGAGCACGGCCTCGAGGGCGCGGGCCAGCGCCCGGCCCCGGCCGAGCGGTTCGCCCTGGCCGAGGACGGTGGTGACGGCTTCGAGGAGCTCGCCGCGGCCCGGTGCGGGAAGTGCGCGCAGGGCGGCGAGGTCGCAGGCGAGCCGCAGGGTCTCGGCGGCCTCGCCGGTGCCTGCGGTGTGCCCGGCGCGGCGCAGCTCCCGGCAGAGCCCGGTGACGGCGACGGAGGCGGCCTCGCGGACCAGCCCGGGGTCGCCGCCGGCTTCGAGGACGGCCTGCTGCCAGCGGGGGTCCCGGATCCCGGCGGGGTATCCGGAGCGGGAGTCGAGCAGGTCGAAGGAGTACGGCACGAAGGAGGTGACGGCCGCGGCCGCCGCTGCCGCCGGGGCCGGGCCGGAAGCGGCAGCCGTACCCGAACGGCGGCTCGGGACCGCGGCCGGGTCATCGCCACGGCCGCCGCCCTGCGCGGGGACGGACGCCTTGGCGGCGCCCGCCCCGGGCGCGCCCGGGCCGGCACCCGGCAGACCGGCGGCATCATCGCCGCCGTCCGGGCCCTGCACGGAGGCGGGCGCCCCTGCGGCGACCGCCTCCGGAACGGCCGGGAGCGCCGGAGCGGCCACGTCGGGCGTGGGTACGGGCGCCCCGTCTGCGGGGGCCGGGGTCGCCGGACCGGCCACGGCCAGCCCCTGCGTCGGCGCCACGAGGGCCGGGGCGTGGAAGGCGCCGATGACCGCGGCCACGCGGTGGCCGCCCGCGGTGGCGTCGGCGATCACGGCCCGCATGTGGGCCTCGCGGGCCAGGTCCGTCGCGGGCACGGCCGGTGCGTCCGCGCGCAGGGCCCAGCCGACGCCGAGGGCGGCCCGGCGTACGGCGTCGGGCGTGCAGCCGGGAGCCAGCACCTCGACGGCGCGGTCCCACAGGTCGTCACCGTCCCGGCCGGTGCCGGCGGCGGTGAGGGCGTCCGCGAAGGTCCTGCCGGGACGCGCCTCCGCGTCCGCATCCCCGTCCGGGGAGGCGTCCGGGGACGGGCCCGGGGACGGGTCCGGCGCCGCGTCCCGACCGGTCCAGCCGCGGTCGGACAGCGGGAGGTCGCAGCAGACGACGGCCGCGCCGGACCGGCGGGCCCAGCGGATCGCGGCCAGTTCCGGGGAGAACTCCGCGAACGGGTAGAAGGCCAGGCGGCCGTCCTCCCCGGTGCCCGCGAGGGCGACCGGGGCGACCGTCTCCGGGTCTGCGAGGTGCTCCAGCCAGGGCTGGAACTCCGCTGGGAGCTCGACGCAGACCACGTCCGCGCCCGAGGCGTCGAGCAGGGCGGGTACCACCACGGCCAGCGCGGGGCTGTGGTGGCGGACCCCGATGAGGTACGGCTCACGGGTCGCGGCGAGGGCGTCCACCGCGGCGCGCGGGTCGGTGTGCGTCAACGCAGGCTCCCGCGCAGGTCCCAGAGGCGGCGCCACATGGCGGAACCGTCCTCGGCGCGGCGCCGCACCGGGCCGTCCCAGTACCCCAGCAGCCGTCCGTGGTCGGCCGGGTCGTCCTTGCGCACGACGCCCAGCAGGTGCCCCGGAAGCAGGTCCAGGACGTCCCCGCCCGGCAGGTACGCGGCGGCCACCCCGAGCGAGGCCGCCACCTGCACGGCCTCGGCGGTGGACATGACCGTACCGGGGCGTTCCACGTCCCAGCCCTCGGCGGAGCGTCCGGAGCGCAGGTCGCGGAAGACGGTGACGAGGGCGTCGAGCACCGCGTCGTCGACTCCGAAGGCGGCGCCGGCCCGCTGGACGGCGGCGACGGCCTGGCGGCGGATCAGCGTGGCCTCGGCGTCCGCGTCGGCGATCGGGGCGACCGTCTCGAAGTTGAAACGGCGCTTGAGGGCGGCGGACATCTCGGAGACGCCGCGGTCGCGCAGGTTGGCGGTGGCGATGACGGTGAAGCCGGGGGCCGCGGAGACCACGGCGTCCTCGGTGGCGGTCAGTTCGGGCACGCTGAGCCGCCGGTCGGACAGGATCGAGACGAGCGCGTCCTGTACCTCGGGAAGGCAGCGGGTGATCTCCTCGACGCGGACGACGCGCCCGGTGCGCATGGCGGAGAGCACCGGGGAGTCGACCAGCGCTCCCGTACTCGGCCCCTGCGCGAGCAGCAGTGCGTAGTTCCAGCCGTAGCGGAAGGCGTCCTCGGTCGTGCCGGCGGTGCCCTGCACGGTGAGGGCGCTGGTGCCGCTGACGGCGGCGGCCAGCAGCTCGGACAGCATCGACTTGGCGGTGCCGGGCTCGCCGGTGAGGAGCAGGCCGCGCTCTCCGGCGAGGGTGACGACGCAGCGCTCCACGAGGGCCCGTTCGCCGACGAACTTGGGGGCGATGGCCAGCTTGGCGGGGAGCCCGGCGCGGCGGCGCCCCGGCAGGGCCAGTTCGGCGCCGTCGCTGCCGCAGACGAAGGTGACGACGGCGCGCGGGGTCAGGGCCCAGCCCGGCGGCCGCGGGCCGGGGTCCTGGGCGGCGAGGAAGGCGAGTTCGGCGGCGTACCGCTCTTCTGCGGGCAGCACCTGCCGGGCGGCCGGGGTGGATTCCTGGGTGACGGTCATCGGGTTCCTCTGGAATGTGTGACGGGGGTGGTTCGGGGCGCGGCGCACCTGTGGGC
>NZ_JBSGXU010000180.1:0-15945 GCF_053610205.1 Streptomyces sp. NPDC054932
CGCCCTGCCTGTTCCCCGGGGAACAGGCAGGGCGCCGGGTCACGCGCCGGGTCACTCCTGGGGCGTGGGCACGCTGATCGAGTCGAGTTTGCCCCGCAGGTAGGTGTGGGAGTCGACGGGGTCGTGCACCACCCGGCCGACCGGGGCGGGCAGGGACTCCACCCGGGTGTGCGGGTCGCACTCGTAGAAGTAGACGAGGGAGATCAGCTCCTCGGCGGGGGTGTGGGCGGGCGGGGGCAGCACGCGGTGGCGGCCCGCGCGCCAGCGGTCGCCCGTCCAGCGGGCCATGAGATCGCCGATGTTGACGGTGAGCGCCGCCGGGTCGTAGGGCGCGTCCTGCCAGCCGTCGGTGTCGGTGTGGATCTGGAGCCCGCCCGCGCCCAGTTGCCGGTCGAGTACCGTGACCGTCCCGAAGTCCGTGTGCGCCCCGATCCGGAACTGGCCGGGCAGTGGCGGGCCGACGACCTCGGTGCCCGGGTACCAGTTGAGGTTGAACCCCCAGGTGGGGTGTGAGGTGTGGCGGGTGAAGTGGTCCTCGGCGAGGCCCAGGGCACCCGCCAGGAGCTCCAGCAGTTCGTCGGAGAGGAGCCTCATCAGGCGCAGGTACTCCGTCACCAGCGGCCGGAGCTGCGGCACTTCTGCCGGCCAGACGTTCGGCAGGAACCACTCGGCGTCCACGGCGGGGAGGCCGGTGGGGTCCTCGGCCGCGAAGGACCAGGATTCCTTGAGGTCGGGCGGCGAGGCCGTCCCCTCCGCGTAGCTGTTGGCCTCCGCCCCGGGACCGAGCCAGCCCCGGCCGCCGACCGTGACGGCGTACGGTCCCTTCGCGCTCGCGGGCAGCCGGAAGAACGCACCCGCCGCCTCCCGGATCCGGGCGGGCAGGGCGGGGTCCACGCCGTGCCCGGTCACCAGCAGGAAGCCGGCCGCCCGCAGGGCCTCGTCGACGCGGGCGGCCGTCCGGGCACGTGCTTCGGGCCCGCCGGACCGCCACGGCCCGAGGTCGATCACGGGAATCTGGGATCCGGCCATGGGAGACCTGCCTTCCGGGGCTGCGGGGGGGTCCGGGACCGAGGCTATCGCCGAGCGCCACCCGGCGGGATCGCCACGGAGCGTGATTCTCGGACACCTTCTGTGTGCAGTTGCCGCCGCAGATCGCGAAGATCGTCACCAAAAGGACCAGAATGAGAAGCGGAGCGGGCGGCTCATCAGGGACGGAGCGAGCGGTGGAGATTTCGACGAGGGAGGTCTTCGGGGCCCCGTGCTGGGTGAGCCTGATGACGCGCGACCTCGGCACGGCCCAGCATTTCTACGGTGCGGTCGCGGGCTGGCGGTTCCGCCCGACCCGCCTCGGCGAAGCGTTCTCGCTGGCCTACCGGGGCCGCGTACCGGTGGCGGGCATCGGGGCGCTGGCCGTGGACCTGGGGGTCGCGGCGGCGTGGACCCCGTACTTCGCCGTCGACGACGCCGATGTGGCGGTGGACCGGATCCGGGAGCGGACGGGCACGATCGCGGTCGGTCCGGTCTCCTTCGAGTCCGGCGGCCGCGCCGCGCTCGTCGCGGACCCCGACGGCGCCGTCTTCGGGATCTGGGAGGGAAATGTGGAGGCGGACTGGCGGGTGGGCAGGGGCCCCGCACCCGCCTGGCTGGAACTGCGCACGAGGAACGCCCTCGACGCGGCGATGTTCTACGGCGCGGTGCTGGAGTGGGCCACCGGCCGCGCCGGCTGCTGCGAGGTCTCGTACGAGGAGGACCAGGTCGTGCTGCGGCAGGACGGCGAACCCGTCGCCCGCCTGAACAGCGGCCCCGTGGAGATCGCCTCCTACTCCCCGCACACCAGGCCCCGCTGGCACGTCCACTTCCGCGTGCCGAAGCTCCGTCCGGCGGTGGAGACGGCCGTCTCGCTGGGCGGGCGGACCGTCTCGGACATCACCTCGAACGCGGCGGAGCGGTGGGTGACGCTCCGCGACCCGGACGGGGCGCTGTTCACGCTCACCACCGCCCTCGGCTCGGACACGGACTGACCGCCCCCGCTGACGACCGCGGCAGGCCCGGCTCACACTCGGTGACGCTTCGAGATGCGCGCGCACGGCAGTCCTGGTTCGCTGAATCCGCCCGCTCTCCCACAGATCCAAGGAGCGATCATGAGCGTTTCAGGCGAGTCCCGCGGCCGGTCCCAGCAGATGCGCGCCAAGGCCCAGGAGCTGAACGATGCGGCCGAGCGTTCCACCGACCCGGAAGAGCGCCGTCGGCTGAAGGAGAAGGCCCGCCGCCTCCAGGAGCAGAGCGAGCAGGAGGGCCGTATGGACGACCGGGGCATGGACCCCATGTAGCCCGTACGCCTCCCCCACTGCTCCGGCACCGGCCGGTGTCCGCCGCGATCCCCCGTCGCCGCGGCCACCGGCCGCTGTGCGGTCCGCCGCGGGCCGGCGAGTGCGCCTGGGTCGTCTCTGTTCGGATCCTGCCGGGCCGCCAAGATCCGAAAGAGATCTAGGGTGAGGGGCCGGACCGTCCGCGCGGCCGGGGGCTGCCCCGGACCGCCTTCCCCCAGGAGTCATCCGTGGCGCGCTCGCTCGACGGCCTCGTCTTCGCCCCCGTGGCCGACCAGGCGCCCGGCCAGGTCGGCCGGCAGACCCGGTTCGAGTACCACGAGCAGGACGGCCGGGTCTGGGCGGAATACCGCGGCGGGGAGGTCCTCAGGGGCTACCTCGTCGGCACGCGGGCCGGGCGGACCGTCGACTTCCGTTACGTCCAGCTCCGGCTCGACGGCACGACCGCCTCCGGGCACTGCACCTCGCTCGTGACGGAGCTCCCCGACGGCCGCCTCCGCCTGGAGGAGACGTGGTCATGGGAGTCCCAGGAGGGCCACGGCACCAGCGTCGTCGAGCAGCTGCCCGGCTGAAAGGGCCCGGCCCCGCCGGGAGCCGCGCCCTTCGCACGCGTCCGGGGCCGGATGCCCGGGTCAGATCGCGAGCTCGACGGTCGAGCTGCCCGTGGGGCTCGGCACACGGGGCTTCTGCCGGTCCGCACACTGTTCGGGCGTGTCGATTCCGAGGCACAGCTGCGGCCCCTGGGGGACCACGACGGTGTCGTCGCCCTTCGGCAGCGGCTTGCCGTCGACGCACAGCCCCGGGAGCGCCATCGGGTCGTTGCAGGACTCCTCCGTAACGATGCCGGGCTCGGAGTCAGCGGGCTCGGAGTCCGCAGGCTCGGAGTCCGCGGGGGCGGAGTCGGCCGGGTCGGAGCCTGCTGGGTCGCCGGGCTCCTCGGCCTCGTCGGCGGGGTTCTCGGGGGACGCTGCCTCTTCGTTGTCCCCGCCCCAGCTTCCGTCCTGGTCTTGATCGCCCCGCTCTGCCGGGAGGGTGACCGTGTGCGGCGCGGCCGGGGCGGCGAACGCGCCGGTGGGCAGGAGTACGCCGCCCGCCACCAGCGAGGTCGAAGCGGTGAGAAGCGCGAGGCGCAGGGGGGTACGGAAGATCCGGGACATGGCAACCTCCTGGGTGCGGGGATGAGGGGTGGGCCACCGGTTCCGTGCGGCCCATACCTCGATTAGGCCCCGTCGGCCGGAATCGCGTCATGACCCTCGATGTCGTGACTTGACAGGTACCGGTGGCCCCGCACCGCCCTTCACCCGGATGCATAGGATGATCAGCCATGCAGACTCCGCCGAAGCTTCCGGTTCCGGTCCACCTCCGTGAGGTCCTCGAAGGGCTCGCCCGGAACGCGGAGCTACCCGTTCCGCTGCTGCGGCGGCTGATCCACCACGGCCCGGCCCGCGAGGAGGCGGCGAGGTGGCGGAAGGATCTGACGGAGCGTCTGGCCGAGGAGATCATGGCCGTCGGCGACGAGTGGGCGACCCACTCGCTCGCCTGCAACCCCGACCTTCCGCTCGACGTCAAGCGCGAGCTGGCGCGGAGCGACGACGACTCGGTCCGCGCGGCCGTGGCCAGTCGCGACGTCTCCCTCCCGCGGGACCTGTTCGCGGCGTTCGTCGCCGACCCGGCCGCGCAGGTCCGCAAGGCGGTGGCGGGCCACGGGCGGGTGCCGGCCGATCTGCGCGCCCGGTTGGCCGCCGATCCGGACCCCGTGGTCCGCGCCGAGCTCGCACAGTGGTGGACCGATGCCCCGGAGAACGTCCGCCGCACCCTGCTGACCGACTCCGAGCCCACGGTCCGGGCAGCCGCCTGCGCCGTCTACTTCCGCAAGCTGCCGCACCCCGTACCTCCGGCCGACCTCCACCCGGGGCTGCTCGCCGACCCCGTGACCAGAGCGGGCGTGGTACCGCACATCGATCTCGACCCGCAGACGGCGCGCAGGTTGGCGGCCGACGAGGACCCCGACGTCCGCGGCGCCCTCGCGGGCCACCCGGGGCTTGCCGCAGATCTCGTGGAGCTGCTGGGACGCGACGAGAACCCACTGGTCCGGGCCGAGGTCTTCACGCGCAGGGACACCCCCGAGGGGCTGCGTGCGGTGATCCACGCGGGCCTGCAGGCCGGGTCGGAGAGGGCCGGGGCCGACCTCATCGAGGCGGACGAGCAGGACTTCTTCTGCTCCCTCGCGATGATGGACCTGAACATGCGGATCCTCCCGTGGGTGCGGGAGGATCCCCTCGCCCACGCCGACTCGCCGTACGTCGTGTTCCGCCGCTCGGCCGCGTCGGCCGGAGACGCCCTGCCACCTGCGGCCGTCAGCCGGCTGTTCGAGGACGAGGACGGCAAGGTCCGGACGGCGATGGCCGCCGCGGTGTCCGTACTGGACCCGGAGACGGCCGAACGCCTCGAACGCCGGCACACGCCGAGCCGCAAGTTCCCCGGCCGCCCGGCCGACCACGCGGTCTTCCCGCCCGGGACCATGCGCCGGTTCGCGACCGACCCCGACCCCCGGATGCGCGCCCTCGCCCTGAAGGATCCGGCGCTGCCGGCGGAACTGGTCGAACGTCTGGCCGGGGACGAGGACGCCGCGGGCCGCCGCGCGGCGGCCGCCCACCCGAACCTGCCCGTCCCGGCCCTCCTGAAGCTACTCGGGGACGAGGACGGGCGTGCGGCCGGGGCCGCGGCCCGCTCACCCCGGCTCCCCCACGCTTCGATGGAGGCGATCCTCACCGTCGCCGGCCTGTGAGCGGCGCGGCCCGGGCGGCCGGACCCTGCCGGGCCGTGTTCCGGAACTGGATCACTCATGTGATCTCCTGTCCGGAGGTGGTCCTGCCACGGGTCCACGGAGGCCACGACCGGGACCGGCTTCCGCTGTGGGATCTTCGGCGAATGTCCCGTCGTCCACTACTGACAGAAGGATCGGACCAGCTGTGATCACGGATGACATCCTCGCGCGCATGCTCGAAACGGTTCCCGAGACGAGGCCCTTCCTGGAGGAGAAGTACGAGGTCGGGCCGGGTGAGGCGCTGCCGACCTCGGAAGGCGAGCTGAGTCTCTACGGGATGCTGCTGGACGGGTTGGTCAGGCCCGTCCTCCAGCCGGCCCTGGCAGCGCCGGACGGGGACGAGGACCTGCTGCGCAGGTGCTTCGGGTTCGCCGAGGAGGTGTACGCGTACGACACCGAGCTCGCCCGCGGCGCGGTGTACTTCAATGTCCTGGAGAGCCTGCTCGACGCCAGGGAGTACCTGGTCAACGCGATCCCCTTCCTGCGGGGAAACATCAGGGAGCCCGTCTCCAAGATGCTGAGGACCTATGAGGTCGAGGGGTACGAGGACGGCCTGCCGCCCCTCTGGATGATCCCTGTCCCGCGCCTCCGTCGACGGCTCCCACCCGCGGGTCCTGAAGGGCTCAGACGCGCCGGCCCTCAGCCCGAACCGGCGACCAGTGCCTCGCCGAGCGGGGTGCGCCGGTAGAGCACCGAACGTCCGGACCGGGCGCGGACGAGCAGCCCCGCGCTCCGCAGGATGGCGAGGTGGTCTCCCACCGCGCCGGGTGCCATGGCGAGGCTTCGGGCGAGGTGGCTGGTACTGGCCGGGGCGTCCAGCGCCACCAGCAGCCGGGCCCGGGCCCGGCCGACCAGAGCGGTCAGCGCGTCCGGTTGGGGGACGGTCTCCTGTTCGCCCCACAGGGCGGCGGTGCCGCGGGCAGGATAGACCAAGGTCCTGGGCCAGGGGTCTTCCAGGTGGGCGGCGACATTCCCGACGAAGACCGAAGGGATCAGCAGTAGCCCGTCGCCGGCGAGGCGGACTGTTCCGACGCGGGGGAAGAAGCCGAGCTCGATACCGCCGGCGCGCCAGGCGATGCTCGGGTGCAGGCTCTCGATGGTCGCGGCCCATCCGTGTTCGCCGATCACCCCCACCCGGTGCACGACATCGCGCTCACAGATCGCGCGCAGTTGCGGCCAGTCCGTGGCGAGCAGCTCGTGCCACGCCTGGTCCAGCGCCTCGGCGATCCTGGAGACGGCGTCCGTCGAGTCCAGCACGGCGCGTACGTGGGGATCACCGGCGGACGGGCCGGTCGCGGTGGCGGCGAATTCGCGGCGGGCCGCTTCCAAGGGTGTGGCCCGGATCACGGCCAGGTCGTCCGCCCAGGTCTGGTTGAGGCCGCGCGGGGGCGGGGCGACGAAGTCCGCGCCGCCCGCAGGGGTGTACAGGGCGAGGGCGGCGTTCAGGTCGGTCTCGCGGCGAAGCCGTTCAAAGGCCGGCAGGAGCCGGGTGGCCCAGGCTCGCGGCAGCGGCCGGTCTTGGCCGGCGAGGGCGCGTAGCAGCAAGCAGAGGTCCATGGCGGGCGACAGTGCGAAGCGGCTGCGCAGCAGGTCCTCGACGGAGACTTCGAAGCGGAGCACGCTGCCAGGCTACCGCGGGAGGTCGGTTCCGATTCGTCCAGCGACGAATCATTGGTGAGTGGTGTGGGCGCACGGCGAGGCTGGGCGTCATGACCCCAACCGCCGAACCCGCGCAGGTCAACCACCGTGCCACCTACCGGGAGGTGCTGGCCGAGCCTCGCTTCCGGCTGCTCTTCTCGACCCGTATCGTCGCGATCACTGCGGGCTCGCTGCGGATCACCACGTTCTCGGTGCTGGTCTTCGCGGCCACCGGCTCCGCGCTGTTGAGCGCACTGGCCTTCGGCATCGGCTTTCTCCCGCAGTTGTTCGGCTCGCTGCTGCTGGGCTCACTGGCCGACCGACTGCCGCCGCGTGCGCTCATCGCCGGCGGCTACGCCTTGGAGTGCGCCGCCGCCCTGCTGCTCGCCCTGGTGCGGATGCCGATCGCGGCAAGCCTCGGTGTCGTGGCGCTGGTCGCCCTCGCCACACCGGTGTTCAGCGGTGCGTCGAGTCGGCTGGTCGCGCAGTGGCTGGAGGGCGACGCCTATGTCCTGGGCCGTTCGCTGAACAACATCGCCGCCTCGGGGGCGCAATTGTTCGGTCTGGCGCTGGGAGGTGCGGCCGTCGCGGTACTCGGCCCGCACCGGGCACTCGCGGTGAGCGCCGCCCTCTACCTCGGCTGCGCGCTCGCCGTCCGCATCCGGCTACCCCGGCTGCAGCCGGGAGAGTTCGGCGGCACGCCCGGCAGCGCTCGCGGCCATGGCGGGCCCGTCCGGGCAAGCCTGCACGGCGCGGGCCTGCTGCTGCGCGGAGACACGGTGCGACGACTGATGCTGGCCCAGTGGCTACCGCCCGCGTTCGTAGCGGGCGCGGAAGGCCTGATCGTCGCCTACGCGGGAGGACGCCACTTCGCCCCCGGCCGGTACGCGGTGCTGATGGGCTGTCTGCCGGTCGGCATGTTTGTCGGCGACCTACTGGTGGGCCGACTCCTACCGCCATCCACCCGGGAGCGGCTGGTAGTCCCGTTGATTGCGCTGATGGGACTGCCGCTGGTCGGCTTCGCCGCCGAGCCCGGAGTGGGCGTCTCGTCCTGTCTGCTGCTGCTCTGCGGCTTCGGATTCGCCTACGGTCTCGGCCTGCAACGGCCGTTCCTGGACGCCCTGCCGCAGGATGGCCAGGGCCAGGCCTTCGGCCTGCTCGGCTCCGGCAGCATGACGCTGCAGGGCATCGGGCCGGCCTGCTTCGGCTCGGTGGCCGCAGGCGTCGGAACAGGCGGCGCAATCGCCCTGGCGGGCGGCGCGGCGGCGCTCACCGCCGGCTGGATTCTCACCTGGCACCCGCCCACCTCCCGGGCCCCCGTCCCGAACCACTCAACGGGATCTACGAACGGCACCGAACAGCAGGCGGGCAGTTCTCCCGCGCAGTAACCGTCGCAGTTCGGGCCGGCCACGAGCCGTCACTCACCCCACCCCCACGTCTCTCCGACCTGAGCCTCGGCTCTGCCGGCCGTCACGGACCACGTACGGGATCTTGAGACCACGAACAGCCTATGGAAGGGTCATGCCGCATGATCGATGAATTCGCGAAGGACAACCTGCACGGGAGGCTGCGGCGGGACCGCGAGGCGCTGCTCTGGAAACTCGACGGCTTGTCCGAATACGACGCCCGCCGACCTTTGACGGCGACCGGGACCAACCTCCTCGGCCTGGTCAAACACGTGGCCACCGTCGAGGCCAGGTACTTCGGCGAGGTCTTCGACCGCCCTTCCCCGGAACCGCTGTCCCGGTGGCAGGACTCCGACGGCAGCGATCAGTGGGCGACCGAGGACGAGACCCGCGATCAGATCATCGGGTTCTACCGGCGCACGTGGGAACACTCGGATGCGACGATCAACGAGCTTGCCCTAGACGCCCCCGGCCACGTGCCGTGGTGGCCGGAGCCCCATACCAACACGAACCTGTTCGCCGTCATGGTCCACGTCCTCGGCGAGTCCATCCGGCACACCGGGCACGCCGATATCCTGCGCGAGGGCCTCGACGGCCGGACCGGGCTGCGCGCCGAACACGAGAAGCAGATCGACGAGGAAGCCCGGGCAGCCCACTGCGCGAAGATCGAGCAGGCCGCCAGGTCGGCCGCACCGATCAAGGCTCAGAAGTTGTCCCACGCGACTTGATGTTCGTGCGGCCCGATGCCGGTCGTGGGTGCTGTACACGACGGCCTCGCCTCAAGCCGCTCATCCGCGGCATCCCCGCCGCTGCCGCCCACCGCTCATCCGAAAGGTCCCCTCGCCCCACACCGTGATCACCACGGCACGGGACGAGGTCGCGCACCCAGTTCTGAACACGGCCTAGAGCCGGACGTTCCAGTCGACCGTGGAGCGCAGGGTGCGGATGATCTTCGGGTCGCGCACCGACGGGGTGCGGTCCTCGGCCGTCACCGACAGGCGGTGCGTGCGGAGGTCGAAGAGCCACAGCTCTGCCACCGACACCTCGGTGCGGCCCTCGAAGCGCTTCAGTTCCCGGCCGTCGAGGTACCAGCGCACCACGAGTTGGCGGCCGTCGGCACCGGCCAGCCTCGGCACGGACGCCTTCGCCGTGTGGCGCAGCCGCAGCGTGCGGTCGGTCGGGGTGACCGGGCTGACGATCCGCGCGTGCTGGTAGAAACCGCCGATCATGGACTCGACGCCGGGCAGGTTGAAGGGCTTTCCGAGGACCCGCATGAGCGAGTTGTCGGTGGGGCGGTTCAGCCCGGTCACGAAGTAGTTGCCGCCCTCGTACGCGCCGACCGTGCCGCCGTCGGGTGATTCCTCGCCGAGCCAGCGGTACCACTTGGTCCGGCGCGCGGCCATGCGTTCGGCCGAGAGGGCCGAGCTGTTGGATTCGGCGGGCTCGGGGCCGGTGTACTTCTCGTAGTCCGGGACGCCCGGGTAGAAGTATTCGTCGGCGAGTTTGCCGAGGGAGTGGCCGGTCTCGTGGATGGCGACCTGACCGGATTTGGGGTGGCCCGCGGAGGCCGTCGATATCCCCTCGTAGCCGAGGGTGGCGCTGGCCTCGTTGTAGCCCGCTCCGCCGTACTTGGCGCTGTTGGCCAGGACGATGACGAGGTCGGCGGCGGGCGCCTTCGCCACGTACGCGTCGACCTTGGGCTGGTCGATGCAGAGCAGCCGCTCGATGTTGTCGCACCAGAAGTACGAACCGAGGGCCGTGTCGCGGACGGTGGCCGGGTCGGGGTCGCCGGAGACTCCGGAGTCGTGCGAGACCGCGTCGACCGTCCAGACGTTGAAGAGGTTGCGGTAGGTGGTGTAGGGCTCGACGGCGGTGACCTCGGCCCATTTCTGCTCGGCGTCGGTGTGGAACCGCGCCAGCTCGGCGGCGGTGTATCCGTCACCGATGACCACGACGTCGAGGCGGTCGGCGGTGGAGCCGTTGTCGACCATCTTGGTGACCTCGCCGTCGGCCGCGCGCTCGGCCGCGGAGAGCCGGCCCGAGGCCTTCGCCGGGCTGCCGGCGGCCGGTACGCGGGCATGGCCCGATCCGGCGTCACCGCCGTGCTCCGGCCCCGGTATCTCCACCTCCACCCGGGGCGCGGTCGCGGCGTCGGCCGCGCCCGCCGGTCCGGCGGCCACCAGCGCGGCGGTCGCGCAGATCGCCGCGACGGCTCCGCGCAGCGCCGAGCGCACGGCCGGACGCCTGTCCGGACGTCTGACTGGATCCATGAAGTCCTCCCCCGGGAACGGAAGTTAAGCAGCTTGTTAAGCGCAGTGAATCGGTTGCTTAAACTAGGGGGCGCGCGAGAGGTGCGCAATGCCTGCTCCCCCTGAATACTGGGGAGTTCGAGCACCCAGGGGGATTCCATGGACGAACCGGCCCGGATCGGTCGCAGGGTTCAGCGCATGCGCGGCGAACTCGGTCTGACCCAGCGACAGTTGGCCGAACCTTCCTATACCTCGGCCTATATCTCCACCCTGGAGTCGGGCAAGGTCCGGCCGTCGGAGACCGCGCTGCGCTTCCTCGCCGCCCGACTGGGCACCTCGTACGAGGAGCTGGCCACCGGCCGCCCCGCCCATCTGGCCACCGAGCTGCGGCTCGCCCTCACCGATGCCCAGCAGACGCTCGCGACGGGGGCGGCCGACGAGGCCGCCGCGCGCTACCGGCGGCTGCTCTCCCAGGCGGAGGAGTTCGGGCTGCTCCCCGAGCAGGCGGAGGCGCGGCTCGGGCTCGGTGAATGCGCGCTGGAGTCCGGCGAGCTGCCGGACGCCATCGGCCACTTCGAGGCGGCCGAGCGCCTCCTGGCGGACGAGCCGCTCCCCCGCCGGGCCCGGCCGATCCGCGGCCGGGCCGTCGCGCACCTGCTCGCGGGCGAGCTGCGCTACGCCTGCTACCTGCTCGAATCCACCATCGACGAGCTGGGCGCGAGCGGGCTGACCGACCCCGAGGCGCTGGTACTGCTCAACGCCGCGATCATCGGGCCGTACCTCGACATGGGCGCCCATGCCCGCGCCGCCCGGGCCGCCGAGCTCGCGCTCGCCCTGGCTCCCCGGGTCAGCGACCCGGCGCTGGTGGCGGGCATGCACCGGCAGGTGGCCCGGACCTTCCTGGCCGGGGGGCGGGTGGCCGACGCCGACGCCTCACTGGCCAAGGCCCAGGAGATCTACGGCCAGTTGCGGCTGCGGACCGATCTGGCGCACTGCCACTGGATGCGCGGCTACGTACAGGCGCAGAACGGCGAACTCGCCTCGGCCGAGCGGGAGTTGCGCATCGCCCGGGACATGCTGTCGGCTCGGCGCGCGGGGCTCTACACGGCACAGGTGGAGGTAGAGCTGGCCGACGTACTGCGCCAGCTGGGCCGGTCCGAGGAGGCAGCCGGGCTGCTCTCGGCGCTGCTGGAGCTGGGGGACAGCCACGGCGCCGTGCACGCGGGCGGCGCGCATCGGCTCCTCGGCCTGATGGCCGAGGAGCGCGGTGAGGTCGAGTGCGCCGAGGAGCACTACGTACAGGCCCTGGCGCTGCTCGAGCGCAGCGGGGCGACGGGCGATCTGGCCGACCTGTGCCGGCTGCTGGGCGATCTGCTGCGGCGTACGGGCCGGGTGGAGGCCGCCATGGACGCGTACCGCACGGGCCTCGGCCACCGGGCGGCGCCCGGGACCACCACCCTGGGCCCGGCGCCCGCCGCGCCCGCGCTGCGGGCCGCCCGGGTCAGTGGTTCTCGGTGGGCTGGAGGTCCCGCGGAATGAGCGTCCAGGTCGTGGCCGCCGCGGCGACCGCGAGTACGGCTGCCAGCAGGAAGGCCGGAGTGATCGCCAGGGTGTAGGCGTGCGAGGCGGTGTCGAGCAGGGTCTGGCCGAGGGCGCCGCCGAGGCGTTCGGCGGTGTGCGCGGCCTCGCCGACGGAGTCCTGTACGGCGGCGGTGCTCGGTCCGTCCAGTTCCAGCTCGGGCAGGTTGCCCCGGTAGAGCGCCGCCGCGGTGGAGCCGAGGACGGCGACGCCCATGGCCGAGCCGAGTTCGTAGCAGGTCTCCTCGATGGCGGCGGCGCTGGAGACCTCGGCCGCGGGCGCGGCGGAGACCAGCGTCACCGAGGCCACGGTGGTGGCGAGGCCGGCGCCCAGGCCCATCACGGTCAGTGCGGCCGCGAAGGCCGGGTAGCCGAGGTCGGTGAACTGCTGGAAGGTCCAGGGCAGGGCCATGCCGGCGGCCAGGACGACCAGCCCGGCACCGAGCACGTGGCGGATGGCGAAGCGGTGCATCAGCGAGGGGGCCACCATCGAGGCGGCGATCAGCGCGAGCGGGGCCGGCAGCAGGCGCACGCCCGCCTCCAGCGGGGTGTAGCCCTCGCCGTATTGGAACCACTGGGTGACCAGGAACAGGATCGCGCCCATGCCCACCATGGGCAGGAAGATCGCGGTGGCCGCGACGCTGAACGCGGGCTTCGCGAACAGCCGTACCTGCAGAAGCGGGTTGGGCAGGCGCAGCTGACGGCGCACGAAGACGGTCAGGGCGACGGCGGCGAGCAGGAGCAGGGCCCAGGGCAGCGGGTCGGCGATTCCGCTCTTGCCGAGCTGCTTGATGCCGCCCGCGAGGGCGAGCATGCCGACGACGGACTGGCCGACGCCCCACCAGTCCCACCTGCCGGTGCTGCGCGGGGAGCGCGATTCGGGCAGGTAGCGCAGGCCGGCCGCGACGATGACGGCGGCGACGGGGAGGTTGAGCAGGAAGGCGGAGTGCCAGCCGTAGTCCTGGACCAGGAGTCCGCCGACGACCGGTCCGAAGGCCATGCCGCCGCCGAAGACGGCCGCCCAGACGGCGAGTGCGAAGGCGCGCTCCTTGGCGTCGGTGAAGACGGTGCGCAGGATCGACACGGTGGACGGCATGATGGCCGCGCCGCCGATGCCGAGCAGGGCTCGGGCCGCGATCACGTGCCAGGCCTCGGTGGAGAACACGGCTATGAGCGAGGCGAGCGAGAAGATGCCGAAGCCCGCCATCAGCAGCCGCTTGCGCCCCCAGCGGTCGCCGAGCGCGCCCGCGGTGACCAGCAGGCCGGACAGGGCGAGCGCGTAGATGTCGATGATCCACAGCTGCTGCACGGCGCCCGGCCGGAGATCGCCGACGAGCGAGGGGAAGGCCACGTTGAGGATCGTGGTGTCCATGGAAATGAGCAGGAGGCTGCCGGAGAGGATCGCCAGGACGATCCACCTGCGGGGGGCCTGCGCGGGGGTGTGCATCGGGTTCCGTTCAGAGGTGCGCGCGGCGCGCACGGCGGTGAGGAGTGTCAGGGCGCGGGAGCGCCGGCGGGGGGCTGCGCGACGGGTCGCGTCCCGCTGAGGAAGGAGGTCAGGACCAGGTGGCCGATCTGGCGCGGGGCGAGGTGCCCGTCGCGGACGCCCTCGGCGGCCGCGTCGAGCAGGCCCCAGAGCGAGTACCAGATCCAGTACGGCGGCAGGTCCGCGCGCAGCCGGCCCAGCCGCTGGCCGAGGGCGAGGAAGGCCAGGGCCCGCTGGTCCTGCCGGTCGACGCCGGCCCGGAATTCGGGGTCCGCGAGAACGGTGGCGTCCCGCGAGGTGAAGCCGTAGAGGTGCGCGGCGGGCATCAGGGCGATGACCAGTTCCTCGAGGGCTGCGTCAAAGGCGGCCGCGTCGGCGTTCTGCTCCAGGTCGAGCGGGGCCAGGCACCCGTCGACCACTTCGATCGCCCGGACGGCGACGGCCTTGAGCAGGGCTTCGCGGGTCGCGTGGCGGCGGCTCAGCGTGGCGCGGCTGGTGCCGATGCCGGCGGCGATCTGCACCATCGATGCGCTGTGGTCGCCAGCGAGGATGCGGGCGGCGCCGTCCAGCAGTTCTTCTTCGTTCATCGCGAGTGAGCCTCCTTCGCCTCGAACGATACAAGATTGTCTCATCCGAGGCAAAGGTGACCCAGCGCAGCGATTGGAACGTCAGCGGGGCGTCACCAGGACGACTTCGTGACCCCCGGCAGGAATCCGGCGTGCGCCTGGGCACGCATCCGGATGCGGGAGAGCCCGAACCTCCGCAGGTGTCCGCGCGGCCGCCCGTCCACCGCATCCCGGTTGCGCACGCGGGTGGCGCTCGCGTCGCGCGGCTGGCGCCGCAGTTCCGCGAGGGCCGCGGAGCGGTCGGCTCCGGTCGAGGACGGCCGCCGGAGCACCTCCTTCAGCTCCGCCCGCCGGGCGGCATGGCGCTCGACGGTCACCCGCCGCCGCCCGTTCCGCGCGATCTCGCTCTTCCTCGCCATCAGACCTTCACTCCGCGGGCCCGGATGCGGGCCACGGCGCTCTCGACGCCGATGACGTCCACGGCCTTGATCGCCTTCGCGCTGAGGGTGAGGCGCACATGTCGCCCCTCGCTCGCGAGCCAGTACCGCTTGCGCTGGACGTTGGGGTCGAAGCGGCGGGACGTGCGCCGGTGCGAGTGGGAGATGTTGTTGCCGAAGCCCGGCCGGGCCCCGGTCAGCTGACAGTGGGCGGACACGGTGGTACCTGCCTCTCATGGAAGTTGTTATTGGAAATGGAAATCGTTCCCATATACTAGCCCCATGGCACGCAACGAAGTACGCCCGATCGTCAGGCTCCGCTCCACCGCGGGCACCGGCTTCACCTACGTCACCCGCAAGAACCGGCGCAACGACCCCGACCGCATGGTGCTGCGCAAGTTCGACCCGGTCGTCCGCCGGCACGTCGACTTCCGCGAAGAGCGCTGACCCGCCCCACCACGTTTCGAAGGAGCGCACCGTGAAGCCCGCAATCCACCCCAGCTACGGTCCCGTCGTCTTCCGCGACAAGGCCGCCGACTTCGCCTTCCTCACCCGGTCCACCGCCACCAGCGACAGGACCGTCGTATGGGAGGACGGCCACACCTACCCCGTCATCGACGTCGAGATCTCCTCGCAGAGCCACCCCTTCTACACCGGCACCGCCCGTGTCCTGGACACCGCCGGACGCGTCGAACGCTTCCAGCGCCGCTACGGGAGCAAGCCGTGACGCTGCCCGTCGTCATCGTCGGCGGGCTCCACGGCGACGCCCGCCGCAGTGCGGTGCGGGAGCTGCTGGCCACCGTGCCCGGCAGCGTCGCCCTGCACCACGACCTGGCCACGGCGGCCGGGGGGACCGTACGGCGCCTGGTGCGCGACGCCTCGGGCGAGCTGTCCCGGGGCGAGGCGCCCCTGGTCAACGACTGCGCGTGCTGCGCGCTGCGCGAGGACCTGCTCCCCGAACTGTGGCGGCTGGCCTCGGACGGGCTGACCCGGCTCGCCGTCGTCGAGCTGTGGGACTCCGTCGAGCCGCGCGCCATGGCCGAGGTCGTCGCCGCGCACGGCGGCGAAGCCCTCGAACTCACCAATGTGATCACCGCCGTCGACCCCGCGCTCGTCCTGGCGTACCTCGCCGACGGGGACGACCTGGCGGAGGCGGGACTCGCCGCGGCCCCCACCGACCGGCGGACCGTCGGGGACACCTGGGCCCGGCAGCTGGAGTACGCGCCCGTGCTCGCGCTCGCCGACGGCGCGGACGCCACCGACGAGGACCGCGCCCTGCTGGCCCAGCTCCATCCGACCGCCCGCCGGGTCGACACCGGATCCGGCGAGCTGGCCCGTGTGGCCTTCGCCGGATTCGTCACCGAGGCGGCGGCCGCCGCCCAGCACCCGGCCTGCGCGCTGCTGCCGCAGGAGGCGGGCGAGGGGGGGGGC
>NZ_JBSGXU010000181.1:0-15799 GCF_053610205.1 Streptomyces sp. NPDC054932
AGGGCGCAAACAGCGCCCTCGCGCGGAGTCTTATCCGACACGCTCATCGGAGGCCCTGCGGTGCACGAACTGCCGCAACAGCTGGCCAACGGCCTGGCCCTCGGTGCTCTCTATGGTCTCATCGCCATCGGGTACACCATGGTCTACGGCATCGTCCAGCTCATCAACTTCGCCCACGGCGAGATCTTCATGATCGGCGGCTTCGGCGCGCTCAGCGCCTACGCCATCCTCCCGACCGGCACCTCCCTGCTGATCGCGATACCCGTCATGATCATCGGAGGTGCCGCCACCTCCGTAGCCGTGGCTTGCGCAGCCGAACGCTTCGCCTACCGCCCACTGCGCAGCGCCCCCCGGCTCGCACCCCTCATCACCGCAATCGGCCTCTCGATCGCGCTCCAGCAGCTCGTCTGGCAGTTCTACCCGGACGCCAAGAAGGCCGTCAGCTTCCCTGAGTTCAAGGGCGCCGCCTTCAAGATCACCGACAGCCTGGCCATCCAGCGCGCGGACCTCTTCGTCCTCATCCTCGCCCCGCTCTGCATGCTCGCCCTCGGCGTCTTCGTCCAGAAGAGCCGCAGCGGCCGCGCCATGCAGGCCACCGCGCAGGACCCCGACACCGCGAAGCTGATGGGCATCAACACCGACCGCATCATCGTCATGGCCTTCGCCATCGGTGCCGCGTTCGCCGCCGTCGCCGCCGTCGCCTACGGCCTCGACAAGGGCCAGATCAACTTCGAGATGGGCTTCATCCTCGGCCTCAAGGCGTTCACCGCAGCCGTCCTCGGCGGCATCGGCAACATCTACGGAGCCATGGTCGGCGGCGTCGTCCTCGGACTCGCCGAAGCCCTCTCGATCGCCTACATCGAAGAGATCCCCGGCATGTCGCAGCTCGGCGGTGGCGCCTGGTCCAACGTCTGGGCCTTCGTACTCCTCATCGTCGTCCTCCTCGTGCGGCCACAAGGCCTGCTCGGTGAGCGCGTCGCGGATCGGGCGTGAGAACCATGACCACCAACACCACCCCGCAGACCGACACGGTGAAGCAGGGCCCCGCGCCCACCACGCTCCTGTACGCGGTCATCGGCGGCAGCCTCCTCACCATCGTCAGCGCCTTCCTCGCGTGGACGTGGACCGCCGACTTCCCCGGCGACCTGACCTACTACGGCAGCCCCGCCGGCCTCCAGTACGTCACCCTCGCCGGAGCCGCCCTCACCCTCGCCTACGCGCTCTCCGCACTCGGCGTCAAGGGCCTCGACTGGCTCGCCCCCACCGGCACCCGCAAGGCCATCTGGTTCCTGGCCCTCGGCAACCTCGCCGCCACCTGGTTCACGGTCCTGTCCATCACCGTCGTCCTCGGCGGAGTGATCAACCTCGAACCCGGCGCGTACGTCGCCCTCGTCGGCTCGCTCGTCCCGGCCCTCGCCGCGTACAAGATCCCCGACGACACCCGCAAGGCGGCCCCCGCCAAGCAGCTGCCCTCCTGGGCCGAAATCCTCATCATCACCGGCGTCTTCGCCATCGGCCTCTTCGTCATCACCTTCGGCATCGACACCGATGACAAGGAACCGCAGCTCTTCGTCGCCTACCTGATCACCGTCGGCTTCGTCGCCCTCGCACTGAACAAGGCCGGCCTCTTCGCCCGCCTCGGCGGCATCACCGCCAAGCACCGCCAGGTCACCCTCATCGGTACCGCGGCCGCGGCGATCGCCTTCCCGTTCATCCAGCAGAGCGGCGACACCTACACGCTGATCGCGGTCAACATCCTGATCTTCGCGACCGTCGCCCTCGGCCTCAACGTCGTCGTCGGCCTCGCCGGCCTCCTCGACCTCGGCTACGTCGCCTTCCTCGGCGTCGGCGCCTACGCCGCGGCCCTGGTCTCCGGCAGCACCGCCTCCGCCTTCGGCATCCACCTGCCCTTCTGGGCAGCGGTCATCGTCGGCGCCCTCGCCTCGCTCATCTTCGGCGTGGTCATCGGTGCACCGACCCTGCGCCTGCGCGGCGACTACCTCGCCATCGTCACCCTCGGCTTCGGAGAAATCTTCCGCATCGCCATGGGCAACCTCGACGGCACCTCCGGCCCGGACATCACCAACGGCCCGAACGGCATCCCCAACATCCCCCACCTCGAACTCTTCGGGTGGAACTTCGGGGAATCCCACGTAGTCGGCGGCATCACCCTCGGTGCCTACGCCAACTACTACTTCCTGATGCTGCTCGTCATGGCCCTGGTCGTCCTGGTCTTCGCCCGCGCCGGCAGCAGCCGCATCGGCCGCGCCTGGGTCGCCATCCGCGAGGACGAGACCGCCGCCGAAGCCATGGGCATCAACGGCTTCAAGGTCAAGCTCATCGCCTTCGCCCTCGGCGCCACCCTCGCCGGCCTCGCCGGCACCGTCCAGGCACACGTCAACAGCACGGTCGTCCCCGAGAACTACGTCTTCGCCGGGCCCGTCCCGCCGAACTCCGCGTTCCTCCTCGCGGCCGTCATCCTCGGCGGCATGGGCACCATCCGCGGCCCCATCCTCGGCGCCGCACTGCTCTTCCTGATCCCGGCGAAGCTGGCCTTCCTCCAGGACTACCAGCTCCTCGCCTTCGGCATCGCCCTCATCCTGCTCATGCGCTTCCGCCCCGAAGGCCTCATCGCCAACAAGCGCGCGCAGCTCGAGTTCCACGACGACACCGCTGACCAGGCCCCCACGGACCTGGCCACCGCCAAGGCGGGGGCGTGAACAACATGACGACCACCACGGACACCACCGACACCACCACCAAGACCACGGTTCTCGAAGCCAAGGGCGTCACCATGCGCTTCGGCGGCCTCACCGCCGTCAAGGGCGTCGACCTCCAGGTCAACTCGGGCGAGATCGTCGGACTCATCGGCCCCAACGGCGCCGGCAAGACGACCTTCTTCAACTGCCTCACCGGGCTGTACGTCCCCACCGAGGGATCCGTCAGCTACAAGGGCACCGTCCTGCCTCCCAAGCCCCACAAGGTCACCGAGGCCGGCATCGCCCGCACCTTCCAGAACATCCGGCTCTTCCACAACATGACCGTGCTGGAGAACGTCCTCGTCGGACGCCACACCCGCACGAAGGAAGGCCTCTGGTCCGCCCTGCTGCGCGGCCCCGGCTTCAAGAAGGCCGAAGCCGCCAGCGAAGCGCGCGCCATGGAACTCCTCGAGTTCATCGGGCTGGAGAACAAGGCCCAGCACCTGGCCAAGAACCTCCCCTACGGCGAGCAGCGCAAGCTGGAAATCGCCCGCGCCCTCGCCAGCGACCCCGGCCTCATCCTCCTGGACGAGCCCACCGCCGGCATGAACCCGCAGGAAACCCGCGCTGCCGAAGAACTCATCTTCGCCATCCGCGACATGGGCATCGCCGTCCTCGTCATCGAGCACGACATGCGCTTCATCTTCAACCTCTGCGACCGCGTCGCCTGCCTCGTCCAGGGCGAGAAGCTCATCGAGGGCACCGCGGCCGAGGTCCAGGGCGACGAGCGCGTCATCGCCGCCTACCTGGGCGAGCCCTTCGAGGGCGACCCGGGCGCCGCCGAGGACGCCGAGGTCGTGGCGGCGGAAGCCGCAGCAGCGACCACGTCCACCGACACGGAGGCCGAGGTCGAGGCCGAGGCCGAGGCCGAGGCCGACGCGGAGCCCGAGGCGGACGCCGACGCTCCCGCCGACGCCGAGCCCGAGGCGGACGCCGACACTCCGGCGGACACCGACGCGGACAGCACCACCAGCACCACCAGCACGGAAGGAGAGGCCAAGTGACCGCACTGCTCAAGGTCGAGGACCTCAAGGTCGCCTACGGCAAGATCGAAGCCGTCAAGGGAATCTCCTTCGAGGTCAACGAAGGCGAAATCGTCTGCCTCGTCGGCACCAACGGCGCCGGCAAGACGACCACCCTGCGCACCCTCTCCGGGCTCATCAAGCCCAAGAGCGGCACCATCACCTTCGACGGCCAGCCCCTGGCCGCCGTCCCCGCCCACAAGATCGTCTCCCTGGGCCTCGCCCACTCCCCCGAGGGACGGCACATCTTCCCCCGGCTGACGATCGCCGAAAACCTCCAGCTCGGCGCCTTCCTGCGCACCGACAAGGAGGGCATCGAGAAGGACGTCCAGCGCGCCTACGAGATGTTCCCCATCCTGGGCGAACGCCGCAAGCAGGCCGCCGGCACCCTCTCGGGCGGTGAGCAGCAGATGCTCGCCATGGGCCGCGCGCTCATGTCCCAGCCCAAGCTGCTCATGCTGGACGAGCCCTCCATGGGCCTCTCCCCGCTGATGATGCAGAAGATCATGGCGACCATCAAGGAGCTCAAGGCCTCCGGCATGACGATCCTGCTCGTCGAGCAGAACGCCCAGGCGGCGCTCTCGCTCGCCGACCAGGCGCACGTCATGGAGATCGGCAAGGTCGTTCTCTCCGGCACCGGCCGCGAACTCCTCCACAACGAGGACGTCCGCAAGGCCTACCTCGGCGAGGACTGAGCCGTCCTGTACGCGTGAGGCCCGCCTCCCCTCGGGGGGAGGCGGGCCTCACGCATGTCCGGGGGCGGCTACTTGCCGCTCTCCTTCTTCTTCGCCTCGGCGTCCTCGATGACCACCTCGGCGACCTGCTGCATCGACATCCGGCGGTCCATGGACGACTTCTGGATCCAGCGGAAGGCGGCGGGCTCCGTCAGCCCGTACTGCGTCTGCAGAATGCTCTTCGCACGGTCCACAAGCTTGCGGGTCTCCAACCGCTGCGAGAGGTCCGCGACCTCCTGCTCCAGCGCGCGCAGCTCCGCGAAGCGGGAGACGGCCATCTCGATGGCCGGCACCACGTCGCTCTTGCTGAACGGCTTCACGAGGTACGCCATCGCACCCGCGTCCCGGGCCCGCTCGACGAGGTCGCGCTGCGAGAACGCGGTGAGCATGAGGACGGGCGCGATGGACTCCTCGGCGATCTTCTCGGCCGCGGAGATCCCGTCCAGAACGGGCATCTTCACGTCGAGGATCACCAGGTCGGGCCGGTGCTCACGGGCGAGCTCGACGGCCGTCTGGCCGTCGCCGGCCTCGCCGACGACGGAGTAGCCCTCTTCTTCGAGCATCTCTTTGAGATCGAGACGGATGAGCGCCTCGTCCTCGGCGATGACGACCCGGGTCGTCAGCGGCGGAACGTGCGACTGGTCGGCGTCGGGCGTGGGCGTCGACTCGTGCTCGGCGGTCACGGGGGCTCCTCTTTGCGGGGCTCTGCTGCTTGGATGAGCCTACCTAGCAGCGCCGCCGCATGGTCACCCGGTACACTCCGACGTGCGACCCTGCCGGGTTGGTGGAATGGCATACACGGATGTCTCAAACACATCTGCCCGTGAGGGCTTGCGGGTTCGAGTCCCGCACCCGGCACTTCATTCGGAAAGCGGACGTTCACCTTCGCGTGAACGTCCGCTTTTTGCTACGCACAGCCACCATCCATAACGCACAGTTGTTCCATGCAGTTCCACAGCCTCGAAGTACGGCAAATGGCCCTCTCCCTGCTGCGCGACGGCGCGAGAAACGCTGACGTGGCACGGCGTCTAAATGTCCCGCTCGGAACCGTCAGCTACTGGAAGCACATAGACCGATCCAAGCGCGGGGAGCCGGTTGCCCTCCGCCCATCACTTCTGTGCCCCCGGTGCGACGGACGGACCCTGGATCCATCCGCTTATGCCTACCTCCTGGGCCTCTATCTGGGCGACGGCCACATCAGCCACTACGCGAAGCACAGGGTCCCGAGCCTAATGATCACCTTGGATGACGCGTGGCCGGGCATCCAGGACCAGGCGGAAGCCGCCCTGCGAGCCGTCTTCCCACACAATGCGACGTGCCGCGTGCGCACCGGAGGGGCGCACAACGTCAAGGTGTACTTCAAGCACTTAGCCTGTCTGTTCCCGCAGCACGGGCCCGGCAGGAAACACGAACGGCCGATCGTGCTCGACGGCTGGCAGCAGGAGATCGTTGATGCCCATCCGTGGGAGTTCATCCGGGGGCTGATCCACTCCGACGGGTGTCGGGTCACCAACTGGACCGTCCGCAACGGCAAGCGGTACGAGTACCCGCGGTACTTCTTCACCAACAAGTCCGACGACATCCGGAAGCTCTGCACCGACACGCTGGCCAAGGTCGGCGTCCGGTGGACGGTCCTCGCGCGCGGCAGCGACCCGTTCAACGTGTCCATCGCCCGCAAGGAGTCCGTGGCGCTGATGGACGCCCACATCGGGCCGAAGTACTAGGTGTGTTGTCCCGGGACAACACACCTAGGCCGGTTCGCTGAAGTGGTCCAGGAGCCGCTGCTGGAGACTGTTGAGCACCAGGCTGTGCTGCTTGAGCATCGAGAGGCGGTACGCGGCCGTAGGGGCGTACTCCTCGACCTCGTGCACGGCCGCGGCGATCACATAGCCGTTCAGTGCGTCCATGTTCCCCGCCGCGCCGTAATCCTGACCCGTGGGAAGCAGAGAGCGGTCCAAGGGGGTCTCGTCACTGGTGATCACGTTCGCGACCACCGACGGCTGCCAATCCCTGGCATTGGTGAGGGAGTGGTGCGTGTCGAACCGTACGGTGACCGTTTCACCTGCGGCGATTGCCACGCTGTACTGACCCTCTTCGTCGGTGAAGACGTGATCGATCTCCGAGAGGTCACTGCGATAGACGCTGACCTTGATCATGAAGATCGGACTCTTGTCGGAAACTGCTCGCACTTGCCCGAACATCCGGGTCTCCTCCCGGTCGGACTACCGCTGGAGACCACCCCTGCGATCCAGTCTGTCCGGGCCCCACCGCCGCCGCCAGTCGGACCGGTTCCGGCAGGACGGCCGCCGGACGGCTCCGACCGTGTCGTCGTGCTCCCGGTGTCCGGTGATCAGGTGGGCAGGTTGCCGTTGCCGCCGAGGTTGGCGACGAGGCGGCGCAGGACGTCGATCGTCGCTGCGTATTCGGTGTCGTCGATGCCTTCGCGCATGCGGGTGTGGATCTCCGCGTTGCGGTGGTGGGCGCGGGTGCGGCCTGCTTCTCCGGCTTCGGTGAGGGTCAGGTGGTGTTCGGTTTCGGTGAGCCAGCCGCGGGTGGTGAGGTCGGTGTAGAGGGCTTCGAAGTCGGTGTTCTGGTCGTCGTAGGGGGCCAGTTTTTCGGTGAGGGTGGTGCGGGTCCAGTGGCCCGGGGCGCGGGCTATGTGGTTGAGGGTCCACCAGTGGGGTTGGGTGAGGTGTTCTTCGGCGAGGGCGTCCCGGATGGCGCCGATGGCCAGTTGTGCGGCTTCGCGGGTCCAGTACCCGATGGGCTGGGCGGCGAGTTGCTGCTGGGAGTATGCGTTGGTGGTCATGTCGCGACCGTATGACCTCAGGTTGGGTTGAGGTCAAGGTCGGTTCTGGAGAGGGGACTGCGTGATGAGTGAGAAGGCCCGGAAGCTGTTCGACGCGCTCGATCTGAATGAGGACGGGGAGCTGACGCGGGCGGAGGTGATTTCGGCTCTGCGGTCGAAGGGGCCGACGTTGGCGGCGCAGGGTGATCTGCCGTTCTGGGGTGTGGGGGATGCGGATGCGTCGTCGGCGTTGTTCGATGCGGCTGATGCGAATGGGGATGCGGTGTTGTCGTTCGAGGAGTTCGCGGCGGTGGTGGATCGGCGTTTCGGCTGGTAGTGGGGGTGGTCGTGGGCCGCGTCGGGCGGTTGGTGGCCCGACGCGGTGCGTCTCGTGCGGGGGGGGGTGTCAGTGGACGGCGTCGCCGATGTGGTGGATGCGTACGAGGTTGGTGGAGCCGGTGACGCCGGGGGGTGAGCCGGCGGTGATGACGACGGTGTCGCCGGGTACGCAGCGGCCGATGCGCAGGAGTTCTTCTTCGACCTGGGCGACCATGGCGTCGGTGGAGTCGACGTGGGGGCCGAGGAAGGTTTCGACGCCCCAGGTGAGGTTGAGCTGGGAGCGGGTGGCCTGGTCGGGGGTGAAGGCGAGGAGGGGGATGGGTGAGCGGTAGCGGGAGAGCCGGCGGACGGTGTCTCCGCTCTGGGTGAAGGCGACGAGGAATTTGGCGTCGAGGAAGTCGCCCATTTCGGCGGCTGCGCGGGCGACGGCTCCGCCTTGGGTGCGGGGCTTGTTGCGGTCGGTGAGGGGCGGGAGGCCCTTGGCGAGGATGTCTTCTTCGGCGGCTTCGACGATGCGGGACATGGTGCGGACGGTTTCGACGGGGTATTTGCCGACGCTGGTTTCGCCGGAGAGCATGACGGCGTCGGTGCCGTCGATGATGGCGTTGGCGACGTCGCTGGCTTCGGCGCGGGTGGGCCGGGAGTTGTCGATCATCGAGTCGAGCATCTGGGTGGCGACGATGACGGGTTTGGCGTTGCGCTTGGCGAGTTTGACGGCGCGCTTTTGGACGATGGGGACTTGTTCCAGGGGCATTTCGACGCCGAGGTCGCCGCGGGCGACCATGATGCCGTCGAAGGCGGCGACGATGTCGTCGATGTTTTCGACGGCCTGGGGCTTTTCGATTTTGGCGATGACGGGGAGGCGTCGGCCTTCTTCGTCCATGATGCGGTGGACGTCTTGGATGTCGTGGCCGCTGCGCACGAAGGAGAGGGCGATGACGTCGGCGCCGGTGCGCAGGGCCCAGCGGAGGTCTTCGATGTCTTTTTCGGAGAGGGCGGGGACGGAGACGGCTACGCCGGGGAGGTTGAGGCCCTTGTGGTCGGAGACCATGCCGCCTTCGATGACGCGGGTGTGGACGCGGGGGCCGTCGACTGCGGTGACTTCGAGGGTGACGCGGCCGTCGTCGACGAGGATGAGTTCGCCGGTGGTGACGTCGGCGGCGAGTCCTTTGTAGGTGGTGCCGCAGGTGTGGCGGTCGCCTTCGTGGTCTTCGACGGTGATGGTGAATTCGTCGCCGCGTTCAAGGAGTACGGGGCCTTCGCGGAAGCGGCCGAGGCGGATCTTCGGGCCTTGAAGGTCGGCGAGGATGCCGACGCTGTGGCCGGTCTCGTCCGAGGCCTTGCGTACGCGCTGGTAGCGCTCCTCGTGTTCGGCGTAGGTGCCGTGACTGAGGTTGAGGCGGGCGATGTCCATTCCGGCCTCGACCAGGGCTTTGATCTGGTCGTATGAGTCGGTTGCGGGGCCCAGGGTACATACGATTTTCGCTCGGCGCATGAGGCGAGCGTATTCCCCTACCTGCGGGTAGGTAATCGCTTCCGGGTGTCCACTCAACAACCTTTGGGCAAAAGGTTGTTGACAACTGTTGAATGTGCATGGGGGGTGCTCTGATGAGCACCCCCCATGGGTGTTTTTTCGGTTCTTCAGAGTTGTGGCGGGGTCATGGTGAACCGGGCGTTCACTTGTGCGTAGACCGTCTGGCGCTGGGGTTCGAGGTCGAGCGGCGGGGGGCCGGCGTCCTCGGCGGCGCTGAAGGCCATGGTGCGCATTCCTGCGCCGGGGGCGGCGGCGAAGGGGGCGGCGTTCTCGGCGCCGAGGTCGGCGAGTTCGACGAGGGCGGCGAGGCGGGCGCCGAGGGCTTCGGCATATTCGCGGGCGCGTTGGACGGCTTCGAGTACGGCCTGGCGGCGGGCCTGGCCGTGGGCGGGTGAGGTGGGGCGCAGGGCCCACCAGGGGCCGTCGATCTGGGTGAGTTCGAGGTCGGCGAGGCGGGTGGTGAGTTCGCCGAGGGTGGTGAAGTCGCTGAGTTCGGCGGTGATGTGGACGCGGCCGTGGTAGGCGCGGATGCGTTCGGCCCGGCCGTGGCGGGTGAGTTCGGGGGTGATGGAGAAGGCGCCGGTTTCGAGCTTTTCGACGGGGTCGCCGTGGCTCTTGATGAGGTCGAGGACGGTGTTGTTGCGGCGGGTGAGGTCTTCGAGTGCGGTGCGGCGGTCGGTGCCGCGGGCGCTGACGGTGATGCCGATGCGGGCGATCTCGGGGTCGACTTCGATGCGGGCTTCGCCGCGGACTGCTACGCGGGGTACTTCGGGTGTTCCGTAGGGCTGGTGCGATGCGTCCTGGGTCATGGTTTCCACTGTCGCACTGTGGCTCGTACGGGTGAGGTCATCGGATCGAAACCTGGTGGGGGTGTTGCGGGTTGTTGCTGGTGGGCCAGAATCTACGCGCGTTGTTCACGCCTCAAAAGGGGAGATGGCATGGCGTTCGACCGTAGGACTTTTCTGGGAACCACGGCTGCGACCGGTGCGGCCGTGGCGCTGGCGGGGGCCACGAGCACCCCGGCCGCCGCGGCTCAGCAGGATGCGAAGGGGTCCGGGCCCCGGACGTACTCGTTCACGGTGATGGGTACGACCGATCTGCACGGGAATGTCTTCAACTGGGACTATTTCACGGACAAGGAGTTCGACGACAAGGCGCACAACGACGTCGGTCTGGCGAAGATTTCCACGCTGGTGGATCAGGTGCGGGCGGAGAAGGGGCGGCGCAACACGCTGCTGATCGACGCGGGTGACACGATCCAGGGCACGCAGTTGTCGTACTACTACGCGAAGGTGGATCCGATCACCGCGCGGCGGGGTCCGGTGCACCCGATGGCGCAGGCGATGAACGCGATCGGCTATGACGCGGCGGCGCTGGGGAACCACGAGTTCAATTACGGCATACCGGTGCTGCGGAAGTTCGAGGAGCAGTGCGATTTCCCGCTGCTGGGGGCGAACGCGCTGGATGCGAAGACGCTGCGGCCGGCGTTCGCGCCGTACAGCATGCACAGGCTGCGCACGCCCTGCGGGCGGGACGTGAAGGTGGCGGTGCTGGGGCTGACGAACCCGGGCATCGCGCTGTGGGACAAGGCGAACGTGCAGGGGAAGATGACGTTCCCGGGGCTGGAGGAGCAGGCGGCGAAGTACGTGCCGAAGCTGCGGTCGATGGGCGCCGATGTGGTGATCGTGTCCGCGCACTCCGGTTCGAGCGGTACGTCCTCGTACGGGGACCAGCTGCCGTACGTCGAGAACGCGGCGGCGCTGGTGGCGGAGCAGGTGCCGGGGATCGACGCGATCCTGGTGGGGCACGCGCACACCGAGATTCCCGAGTACCGGGTGAAGAACACGGCGACCGGCAAGGACGTGGTGCTGTCGGAGCCGCTGAAGTGGGGGCAGCGGCTGACGCTGTTCGACTTCGAGCTGACGTGGGCGAAGGGCCGCTGGTCGGTGGCGAAGGTCGCGGCGAAGGTGCTGAACTCGAACACGGTGGCGGAGGACCCGAAGATCACGCGGCTGCTGTCGGACGAGCACCGCAAGGTCGTGGCGTACGTGAACCAGGTGATCGGTACCTCGACGCAGGCGATGTCGTCGGCGGAGGGTCCGGTCAAGGACGTGGCGATCATCGACCTGATCAACCACGTCCAGGCGGAGACGGTGAAGGGGGCTCTCGCGGGCACGGAGTGGGCGGCGCTGCCTGTGCTGTCGCAGGCTTCGTGCTTCTCGCGGACGGCGGCGATCCCGGCCGGGCAGGTGACGATCCGGGATGCGGCGGGTCTGTACCCCTTCGAGAACACGATGGAGGCGCGGCTGCTGACGGGTGCGCAGCTGAAGGACTATCTGGAGTATTCGGCGCGGTACTTCGTGCGGACGGCGCCGGGTGATGCGGTGGATCCGGCGAAGCTGACGAACGCGGAGAGCATTCCGGACTACAACTACGACGCCGTGTACGGGCTGGTGTACGACATCGACATCGCGCAGCCGGCGGGTTCGCGGATCACGGGGCTGTCGTTCCAGGGGAAGCCGGTGGATCCGGCGGCGCAGTTCGTGCTGGCGGTGAACAACTACCGGGCGTCGGGCGGTGGCAACTTCCCGCACGTGCCGCAGGCCAGGCAGCTGTGGTCGAACTCGGACGAGATCCGCAACACGATCATCCAGTGGGTGAAGGCGAAGGGGACGATCGATCCGGTGCAGTTCGCGTCGGTGGACTGGCGGCTGACGCGGGCCGGTGTGCCGGTGTTCTAGTCGGTTCGTGGGGTGGTGCGGCCGGGGCCTGCTGTGGCGGGTCCCGGCCGTTTCGTGTGGGTGGTCAGCACTGCCAGAGGAGGGTTGCGCGGCTGCAGGGGGTGCAGGTGTGGGCGTAGGCGCGGCCGGAGCCGAAGTTCATGGCGGTGACGGGGTCGGGGCCTTCGCGGAGTTCGGCGGTGAAGTCCATGGGCCGTGTGCAGGTGGGGCAGTGGGGTGTCTCGTCGTACTGGAGCCAGTCGGAGGTGCCGCCGAGCCGGCCCAGGACGGTTGCGGTGGCGGGGGCCGTGCGGGCGGGTACGGCGGCGCGGACGGCTCCGAGTCCGAGGAGTTCGTGAGGTGCGCCGTCGGGGGCCGGTACGGGTTCCAGGCGGTCGGCGGGCAGCAGCAGGGCGAGGTTGCCGCCTGCGGTGGGGCTCCATTGTTCGCACTGTCCGGGGCGGTTCGCGCACATGAAGAGGGCCAGGACGCCGGGGGTGGGGGCGGTGCGGCCGGGGAGGTCGCCGAGGTGGATCTGGGCGAGGAACTGCAGGGGTGCGGTGCATGCGGCGCAGGTCGGCCATGCGGTGCCGGCGGGTGCCGGGGGGGTGCCGCCGGTGCGGGTGACCGGGGCGTCCGGGGCGACCGGCCCGCCGTCGAGGAGGAGCATCGTCATGCCGGGAATGTATGCGCGGGGGTGCGGCGGGCTGGTGGTGGGGCCGGTCAGGGGTGGTCGACGAGCGGGAGCAGTCTGCCTGCGGGCCGGGGGCGGGTGGGCTCGCGCTGTTCGAGGCCGAAGGTGGTGAAGGCGGTGCGGGCCGGCTGGGGGTAGGGCTCCTTGCCGGTGAGGGTGTTGAGGATGGCGGCGCTGCGCCAGGCGGCGAGGCCGAGGTCGGGGGCTCCGACGCCGTGGGTGTGGCGTTCGCCGTTCTGGACGAAGATGCTGCCGGTGACGCCGGGGTCGAGGACCATCCGGAAGCGGTCGTCGATGCGGGGGCGGCCGGAGGAGTCCTTGCGCAGGTACGGGTCGAGGCCGGCGAGGAGGCAGCCGAGGGGGCGTTCCCGGTAGCCGGTGGCGAGGATGACGGCGTCGGTGGTGAGGCGGGAGCGGGTGCCCTGCTCGGTGTGTTCGAGGTGGAGTTCGACTTTGGTGGTGGCGACGCGGCCGGCGGTGCGGACGCTGACTCCGGGGGTGAGGACGGCGTCGGGCCAGCCTCCGTGGAGGGTGCGGCGGTAGAGCTCCGCGTGGATGGCGGCGATGGTGTCGGCGTCGATGCCCTTGTGCAGTTGCCATTGTTTGGGGACGAGTCGGTCGCGTACGGGTTCGGGGAGGGAGTGGAAGTAGCGGGTGTAGTCGGGGGTGAAGTGTTCGAGGCCGAGCTTGGAGTACTCCATGGGGGCGAAGGAGGGGGTGCGGGCGAGCCAGGTGAGGCGTTCGCGGCCGGCGGGGCGGGCGCGGAGCAGGTCGAGGAAGACTTCGGCGCCGGACTGGCCGGATCCGATGACGGTGACGTGTTCGGCGCCGAGGATGCGGGCGCGGTTGTCGAGGTAGTCGGCGGAGTGGATGACGGGGACGGTGGGGGCTTCGGCGAGGGGGCGCAGGGGTTCGGGGACGTAGGGGGCGGTGCCGACGCCGAGGGCGAGGTTGCGGGTGTAGGTGCGGCCGAGGGCTTCGGCTTCGCCGGTGGAGTCGAGTTGGGTGAAGTCGACTTCGAAGAGGTCGCGTTCGGGGTTCCAGCGGACGGCGTCGACCTGGTGGCCGAAGTGGAGTCCGGGGAGGCGGTCGGCGACCCAGCGGCAGTAGGCGTCGTATTCGGCGCGGTGGATGTGGAACTGCTCGGCGAAGTAGAAGGGGAAGAGCCGTTCCTTGTGCTTGAGGTAGCTGAGGAAGCTCCAGGGGCTGGCCGGGTCGGCGAGGGTGACCAGGTCGGCGAGGAAGGGGACCTGGAGGGTGGCTCCTTCGATGAGGAGTCCGGGGTGCCAGCGGAAGTCGCGGCGCTGGTCGTAGAAGGCGGTGGCGAGTTCGCCGGCTCCTTGGTGGGGGAGGCCGTGGGCGAGGGCTGCGAGGGACAGGTTGAAGGGGCCGATCCCGATTCCGACGAGGTCGTGGGGGGTGTCGAGCTGGGCGGTCATCGGTGGGTGCTGCCTTCCAGGAGGGCGATGAGGGTGTCCAGGTCCCCCGCTGTGGTGTGCGGGTTGAGCAGGGTGGCCTTGAGCCACAGGCGGCCGTCGGCGTGGGTGCGGCCGAGGACGGCGCGGCCTTGGTGCAGGAGGGTGCGGCGCAGGGTGGCGAGCTGGTCGTCGTCGGCGTGGGTGGGCCGGAAGAGGACGGTGGTGATGGTGGGCGGGGAGTGGAGTTCGAAGCCGGGGTGGGCGTCGAGGAGCCGGGCGAGGTGGTGTGCGGTGTCGATGGTGCGGTCGATGAGGGCGGCGAGGCCGTCGCGGCCGAGGGCGCGGAGGGTGGTGGCGATCTTGAGTGCGTCGGGGCGGCGGGTGGTGCGCAGGGAGCGGCCGAGGAGGTCGGGCAGGCCGGCTTCGGTGTCGTCGGTGGCGTTGAGGTAGTCGGCCTGGTGGGCGAGGGGGGCCAGCAGGGCGGTGTCGGGGACGGCGAGGAGTCCTGCGGCGACGGGCTGCCAGCCGAGTTTGTGCAGGTCGATGGTGAGGGAGTGGGCGCGGCCGAGTCCGGCGAGCTTGTCGCGGTGGCGGGGGCTGAGGGCGAGGAGGCCGCCGTACGCGGCGTCGATGTGGAGGTCGGCGCCGTGGTGGTCGCAGAGGTCGGCGATGCGCGGGAGGGGGTCGATGAGTCCGGCGTCGGTGGTGCCGGCGGTGGCGGTGACGAGGGTGGGGCCGGGGGTGGTGGCGAGGGTTTCGGCGAGGCGGTCGGGGTCGAGTGCGCCGGTGGGGGTGGGGAGTTCGGTGGCCGGGGGGAGGCCGAGGAGCCAGCTGGCTCGGGGGATGGAGTGGTGGGCGGCTGCTCCGTGGAGGACGGTGAGGCGGGGGCCGTGGCGTTCGCGGGCGAGGAGGACGGCGAGTTGGTTGGCTTCGGTGCCGCCGGTGGTGACGAGGGCGTCGGGGTGGGGGGTGTCGTAGAACTCGGCGGCGAGGGTGCGGGTGAGGAGGGCTTCGACGGCGGAGGCGGCGGGGGCCTGGTCCCAGGAGTCGAGGGAGGGGTTCAGGGCGCTGGCGGCGAGGTCGGCGGCGGCCGCGACGGCGAGCGGGGGGCAGTGCAGGTGGGCGGCGCAGAGGGGGTCGGCGGGGTCGGCGGCGCCGGCGGCGAGGGTGTGGACGAGGGTGCGGAGGGCTTCGTGGTCGCCGGTGCCGTGGTCGGGCAGTACGGTGCCCAGTGCTTCGCGGACGCGGGCGGTGACGGTGTCGGGGCCGCCGGCGGGGAGGGGGCCGTGGCGTTCGGCGGCGCCGGTGCGCAGGGCGTCGAGGACGGTGTCGAGGAGGGGGCGCAGGGCGTCGGGGCCGGTGGTGCCGCCGGCGAGCGGGTTGCCGTGCGGCGCTGTCAACGGGACCTCCGGGGGCTGGCCGGGGTGCCGTGCGGGGCGGGGCACCCGACCAGTACAACGATCAGACCCGAATGGGGTAACCGCCGGGGTTTGTCCGAATCAGGTGGTGCGGGTCGGCCGGTGCCGGGGTCGGGGTGGGGTGCCGTCCTGGACTGCATGATTTGTGGCGCCCTGGGCCGAGTGGCCCTTACGGGCTCCTGCCGCGCCGACACATCACGTTGTACGTCCCGGACAGCACCCCGCCCCGCACCCGTCACCGGCGCCGCCAGGAGGCCCGCCGGTGGGACGGGCCCCTTTGTGCCTAGGGAGTGTCCGCAAAGTGGCGTCGTCCGCCCGGAGGGCGGGCTCGGCGGGGCCTGGTGCGTGCGATTGCAAGGCGGAGGAGGGAGTC
>NZ_JBSGXU010000182.1:0-15731 GCF_053610205.1 Streptomyces sp. NPDC054932
GGCCCGCCCCTCCGAAGAGGGGCGGGCCGTCACACGGGAACTACGCGACATCACTTGTCGGAGTCGTCCTTGTCAGCGTCGTCACCGGCGGCCTCGCCGTCGATCACGGGGATCAGGGAGAGCTTGCCGCGCTGGTCGATCTCGGCGATCTCGACCTGGACCTTGGAGCCGACCGCGAGCACGTCCTCGACGTTCTCCACGCGCTTGCCACCGGCGAGCTTGCGGATCTGCGAGATGTGCAGCAGGCCGTCCTTGCCCGGGAGCAGGGAGACGAAGGCACCGAAGGTGGTGGTCTTGACGACCGTACCCAGGTAGCGCTCGCCGACCTCCGGCATGGTCGGGTTGGCGATCGAGTTGATCGTGGCACGGGCGGCCTCGGCGGCCGGGCCGTCGGAGGCACCGATGTAGATGGTGCCGTCGTCCTCGATCGTGATCTCGGCGCCGGTGTCCTCCTGGATCTGGTTGATCATCTTGCCCTTGGGCCCGATGACCTCACCGATCTTGTCCACCGGGATCTTGACGGTGATGATCCGCGGGGCGAACGGGGACATGGCGTCCGGCGTGTCGATCGCTTCCATCATCACGTCGAGGATGTGGAGGCGGGCGTCACGGGCCTGCTTGAGGGCGGCGGCCAGGACGGAGGCCGGGATGCCGTCGAGCTTGGTGTCCAGCTGGAGCGCGGTGACGAACTCCTTGGTGCCGGCGACCTTGAAGTCCATGTCGCCGAAGGCGTCCTCCGCACCGAGGATGTCGGTGAGGGCGACGTAGTGCGTCTTGCCGTCGATCTCCTGGGAGATCAGACCCATGGCGATACCGGCGACGGGGGCCTTGAGGGGCACACCGGCGTTCAGCAGCGACATGGTGGAGGCGCAGACCGAGCCCATGGACGTCGAACCGTTGGAGCCGAGGGCCTCGGACACCTGACGGATCGCGTAAGGGAACTCCTCGCGGGTCGGGAGGACCGGCACGATCGCGCGCTCGGCGAGCGCGCCGTGGCCGATCTCGCGGCGCTTCGGCGAACCGACGCGGCCGGTCTCACCGACGGAGTACGGCGGGAAGTTGTAGTTGTGCATGTAGCGCTTGCGGGTCACCGGGGAGAGGGTGTCCAGCTGCTGCTCCATGCGGAGCATGTTGAGGGTGGTGACGCCCAGGATCTGGGTCTCGCCACGCTCGAACAGCGCCGAGCCGTGAACGCGCGGGATGGCCTCGACCTCGGCGGCGAGGGTACGGATGTCCGTGATCCCGCGGCCGTCGATGCGGACCTTGTCCTTGATGACGCGCTCGCGCACCAGGGCCTTGGTCAGGCTGCGGTAGGCGGCGGAGATCTCCTTCTCGCGGCCCTCGAAGGCCGGGAGGAGCTTCTCGGCGGCGATCTCCTTGACGCGGTCCAGCTCGGCCTCGCGGTCCTGCTTGCCCGCGATGGTCAGCGCCTGGGAGAGCTCGCCCTTGACGGCGGCCGCGAGGGCCTCGTACACGTCGTCCTGGTAGTCCAGGAAGACCGGGAACTCGCCCTCGGGCTTGGCGGCCTTGGCGGCCAGGTCGGCCTGGGCCTTGCAGAGGACCTTGATGAACGGCTTCGCGGCGTCCAGGCCCGCGGCGACGATCTCCTCGGTCGGCGCCTGGGCGCCGCCCTTGACGAGGGCGATGGTCTTCTCGGTGGCCTCGGCCTCGACCATCATGATCGCGACGTCGCCGTCCTCCAGGACGCGGCCCGCGACGACCATGTCGAAGACGGCGTCCTCGAGCTCGGTGTGCGTCGGGAAGGCCACCCACTGGCCGCGGATCAGCGCGACGCGGACGCCGCCGATCGGGCCGGAGAAGGGCAGGCCGGCCAGCTGCGTGGACGCGGACGCGGCGTTGATCGCGACGACGTCGTACAGGTGGTCGGGGTTGAGCGCCATGATCGTGGCGACGACCTGGATCTCGTTGCGCAGGCCCTTCTTGAAGGACGGGCGCAGCGGGCGGTCGATCAGGCGGCAGGTGAGGATCGCGTCCTCGGAGGGCCGGCCCTCACGGCGGAAGAAGGAGCCGGGGATCTTGCCGGCCGCGTACTGCCGCTCCTCGACGTCCACCGTCAGGGGGAAGAAGTCGAGCTGGTCCTTGGGCTTCTTCGACGCGGTGGTGGCGGACAGCACCATCGTGTCGTCGTCCAGGTAGGCAACGGCGGAGCCGGCGGCCTGGCGGGCCAGACGGCCCGTCTCGAAGCGGATGGTGCGGGTGCCGAAGGAACCGTTGTCAATGACGGCCTCGGCGTAGTGGGTCTCGTTCTCCACTAGCGTTTTCTCCATTTTCGTCGTCTCCGTCCGCCGCCCGTGTGGCGGTGGACGGTTGCGGAGAAGCGCTCCTGGCGTGCGGGCCGGTCTTCGATCGAAGCATCCGGTTCGTTGCCCTTGGGGGCATTCCGGGTGCCACTACCGAGGACCGGCGGCGTGGGAGGGCGCTCCTCCTCTTCAGTTGTGCACGTCTTCCTCAGACGTACACGTGCGTCCGTTCCAGACTACAAAGGGTCCGGTCCGTCCCGCACGTACAGCAAAGGGAGCGGCCCCCGGATGTGGGAACCGCTCCCTTCACGGCGTCTTACTTGGCGCCGGCCGCACCGCGGCGGATGCCGAGGCGCTCGACCAGCGTACGGAAGCGCTGGATGTCCTTCTTGGCCAGGTACTGCAGCAGGCGGCGACGCTGGCCGACCAGGATCAGCAGACCACGACGGGAGTGGTGGTCGTGCTTGTGCGTCTTGAGGTGCTCGGTCAGGTCCGAGATGCGGCGGGAGAGCATCGCAACCTGGACCTCGGGGGAGCCGGTGTCGCCCTCCTTGGCACCGAACTCGGTGATGATCTGCTTCTTCGTAGCGGCGTCGAGCGGCACGCGTACTCCTCGTTTTAGGTCTTCGTTGCCACCGAGTGCCCCAGGTCTGAGTCTCTGGGGAGCTTCCGTTACTCGGGAGGCGGGGTCCGCTGAGCGCAGTCCACAGACCCTTGGGACAGGATCCGGGGGACGCGTACACAAACGGCCGTCACACAGCGTACCAGGCTGCCGGGACGCGGCGTCTCAGCTGGTGAGAGCGCGGGCCCGGGAGTAAACGTCCAGCACGGCCAGGGTCAGGGGCACCAGGCTGAGCAGGACCGCCGCCTCGGTGAGGTCGAGCAGCCTTCCCCAGAAGGGTGACAGGCCCTTGCGGGGGATGACAAGTGCAATTCCCGCGAGGAGGGCCGCGCCGGCCGCGACGGCGGCGGTCAGCCAGATCGTACGGAGGTCCAGGCCGCTGTGGTCGTTGTCCAGGAGGAGGGCTTCGAGCAGCTCGGTCGGCGGGTGCAGGGCCATGCCCAGGATCAGCAGCGCGATGGCGGCGAGGCCCGCGGTCAGGGCGCAGACGACCTGGGAGGTGTAACGGAAGAGGCGGGCGCGCAGCAGCATGGCGAGGCCGGTGGCGAGGGCGAGCAGCCGGCCCCAGGTGTTCTCGGAGAAGCCGAGGACGGCGGCGGCTCCGACGGCGACCGCGGCGCAGCCGCCGACCAGACCGAGGAGCATCTCGTGGCCGCGGCGGGCCTGGGCGGCGATGGCCTCGGCGTCGAGCGGGGTGCCGGCCGGCTCGTGCTGGTCGGAGCCGGACTGCTCACCGTACGGCTCGGTCTCGTAGCGGTCCGGGGTCTCGTAGTCCTCGGTGGCGCTCTGCGGGGCCGCGTAGCCGATGGGCAGGCGGGCGAAGCGGGCGGAGAGGCCGGGGAGGAAGGCGACGAGGCCGATGGCGACGGGGGCGCAGACCGCGGCGGTGTAGGTGGCGGAGGCCTCGGTGGCGATGGCCACGAAGGTGGCGAGGGTTCCGGTGGCGGCGACGAAGGTGGCCGCGACGAAGGGGGCGTCGCCGCTGGGGGTGAGTGCGACCAGGGCGACGGAGGCGATCAGGGCGCAGACGCAGCCGAGCAGGAACTGGAGGCGGCCGGGGCCCTGGCCGACGGCCGGGGCGATGATCCCGGAGCCGGCGATCATCAGGTGCGGGAGGGCGCCGAGTCCGAGCGCGACGGCGGAGAGGCGGTCGCGGTAGACGCGGGCGCGCACTCCGGCGACGGCGGTGAGCAGGACGCCGACGGCGCCCGCGATGATCCCGGGCAGGCCGTGCATGTCGTGGCGCAGCGGGTCGGCGTACCAGAGGACGAAGCCCAGCATGACGAGCAGCACGGCGGCGCCGGCCAGGCCCGCGCCGCGCAGCATGTCGTCGCTCCAGCGGTGCCGGTCGCGGACGACGGCGGCGGCGACGGCGTCGGAGACGTCGTCGAACACGGCGGGCGGCAGGGACTCGGCGAAGGGGCGCAGGCTCAGCACCTCGCCGTCGAGGACCTGCTGGGCGGCGAGCGTGCGGGCGCCGTCGAGGACGGTGCCGGAGCGGCGTACGAGGTGGAAGCCGGTCGGGGCGCCGACGGGCTGGGTCTGGCCGGTGAGGCGCAGCAGCTCGGGGTAGACGTCGGCGACGGCGATGTCCTCGGGGAGGGCGACGTCGATGCGGCTGTCGGGGGCCACGACGGTGACCCTGCAGAAGCCCGTCGCTGCGGCCGTACTCACCTGTGTGACCCCCCGTGTTGGTGCCCGCACCGGCGGACGATTCGCGGATGCGCATGCTGCGCGCGCCACCCTACCGGGCTTATGACCGACTGTCGGCAAGTAGGATCACCGACGCGTGGGGGAGACCCCCTTCGCGCCCGGGACTTGGGGGCGCCGGTTGCGACGTCCCGTCCGTTTTCGAGGGATTGATGCTCCGGTGAGCCAGATCGTCGTCAAACGCCCGCCGCGGTCCCTGCCGCCCGAGGTTCCCGCGGAGGAGCTGCGGCTGGAGGCTCCGCCCGAACTTCCGCGCGGGCAGCAGGAGGGCATGCTGATGCAGCTCCTGCCGATGCTCGGCATGGGCTCTTCCGTCGTCTTCTTCTTCATGCCGGGCGCGGCTCCCTTCATGCGCATCATGGGTGTGCTGATGTTGGTGTCGACGGTGGCCATGGTCGTGGCCCAGGTGGTGCGCCTCCGGCGCGGTACGCAGGGGCAAATGGCCGATGTGCGCAGGGACTACCTCAAATATCTTGCGCAGACACGCCGTCAGGTACGCAGGACCGCGCGGGCGCAGCGCGACGCGCAGCTGTATCTCCACCCGGCCCCCGAGCAGTTGTGGTCGGTGGTCGCGGAGGGTTCGCGACTGTGGGAGCGGCGGGTCGGCGACCAGGACTTCGGGCAGGCCCGGCTCGGGCTGGGTGCGCAGCGTCTGGCGACCCCGCTGGTGGCGCCGGAGACCGCGCCGGTCGATGAGCTGGAGCCGCTGACCGCGGGCGCGATGCAGCGCTTCCTCAAGGTGCACTCCTCGCTGGACGGGCTGCCGATGGCGCTGTCGATCCGCGCCTTCTACCACGTGACGGTGTCCGGGGAGCCGGACTCCGCGCGCAGTACCGCCCGGGCGATGGTGGCGCAGCTGGCGACGCTGCACTCCCCCGAGGACCTGATGGTGGCCGTGGTGGCCGCGCCGGGTGCGGTGCCCTCGTGGGACTGGACGAAGTGGCTGCCGCACACGCAGGTCCCGGGCCAGGTCGACGGGGCGGGTACGAAGCGGCTGTTCGGCGATGACCTCGCCGAGCTGGAGGGGCTGCTGGCGCAGCGTCTGGAGGGCCGGCCGCGGTTCAGCCGCGAGGTGTCCCCGGTGCTGGACCAGCCGCACCTGGTGGTCGTGCTGGACGGCGGCATGGTGCCGCCGGACTCGGTGTTCGCGGCGGCCGAGGGGCTGCAGGGCGTCACCATCGTCGAGGTGGTCGCGGGCGAGCTGGACGAGCCGCGCGGTGGGCTGTCGGTCGTGGTGCGGCCGGGCCGACTGCGCCTGGAGTCGGGGGCGGGGTTCGCGTACGAGGGTGTCCCGGACACGCTGTCGCTGCCCGCGGCGGAGGCGCTGGCCCGGCAGTTGGCGCCGATGCGCACGGGTGGCGGGGACGACGACGAGCCGCTGCTGGCCAATCTGGACTTCACGGACCTGCTGAACCTGGGCGACGCGGCCGCGGTCGACGTGGCGCGGACCTGGCGGCCGAGGTCGGCCGGTGAGCGGCTGCGCGTGCCGATCGGTGTCGGCGAGGACGGCGCCCCGGTCATGCTCGACCTGAAGGAGGCCGCGCAGGAGGGCATGGGTCCGCACGGCCTGTGCGTGGGCGCGACCGGTTCCGGCAAGTCGGAGCTGCTGCGCACCCTGGTGCTGGGTCTGGCGGTCACGCACACCTCGGAGACCCTGAACTTCGTGCTCGCCGACTTCAAGGGTGGTGCGACCTTCACGGGCATGGGGCAGATGCCGCACGTGGCTGCGGTCATCACCAACCTGGCGGACGACCTGACGCTCGTGGACCGCATGGGCGACTCGATCCGCGGTGAGCTGCAGCGCCGTCAGGAGCTGCTGCGTTCGGCGGGCAACTACGCGAACGTCCACGACTACGAGAAGGCCCGCGCGGCCGGCGCCCCGCTGGAGCCGCTGGCCTCGCTGGTGCTGGTCATCGACGAGTTCAGCGAGCTGCTGACGGCGAAGCCGGACTTCATCGACATGTTCATCCAGATCGGCCGCATCGGCCGTTCGCTGGGTGTGCACCTGCTGCTGGCCTCACAGCGCCTGGAGGAGGGCAAGCTGCGCGGCCTGGACACGTACCTGTCCTACCGGATCGGTCTGCGGACCTTCTCGGCGTCGGAGTCGCGGACCGCGATCGGTGTGCCGGACGCCTACCACCTGCCGTCGGTGCCCGGTTCGGGCTACCTGAAGTTCGGTACGGACGAGATGACCCGCTTCAAGGCGGCGTACGTCTCGGGCACCTACCGCTCGGGCGGGCCGGACCTGTCGATCGGGCAGTTCCCGGTGGAGCGCAGGCCCGCGCTGTTCACGGCGGCCCCGGTGCCGGTGGTGTACGCGGCCCCGGACCCGGCGTACCTGGCGGCGCAGCCGGCGCGCGAGGACGACGCGCTCGCGGACACGGTGCTGGACGTGATCGTGGGCCGGCTGGAGGGTCAGGGGGTGCCGGCGCACCAGGTGTGGCTGCCGCCGCTGGACCAGGCTCCGCCGCTGGACCAGCTGTTGCCGGCGCTGGCGCCGAGTCCCGAGCGCGGGCTGCACGCGGACGGGTACACGCGGCCCGGCGGGCTCGTCGTACCGCTCGGCCTCATCGACAAGCCGTTCGAGCAGCGGCGCGAGGTGCTGTACCGGGACTTCTCGGGTGCGGCGGGCCACATGATGGTGGTCGGCGGTCCGCAGTCGGGCAAGTCGACGCTGATGCGGACGCTGATCTCCTCGTTCGCGCTCACGCACACCCCGCGCGAGGTGCAGTTCTACGGGCTGGACTTCGGTGGTGGCAGCCTGTCGGCGGTCGCCGAGCTGCCGCACGTGGGCGGGATCGCCTCCCGCCTGGACCCGGAGCGGGTCCGGCGCACGGTCGCGGAGGTGGGGGGCATCCTCAACCGCCGCGAGGAGTTCTTCCGCTCGAACAACATCGACTCGATCGGCACCTACCGGCGCCGGCGGGCGGCCGGTGACCTGCCGGGCGAGCCGTGGGGCGACGTGTTCCTGATCGTCGACGGCTGGGGGAACTTCCGGGGCGAGTACGAGGGCCTGGAACAGGTCATCACGGACATCGCCTCCCGCGGTCTGGGCTACGGCATCCACGTGGTGATCACCGCGGCGCGGTACATGGAGGTACGGGCCGCGCTGAAGGACCAGATGCTCAGCCGGCTGGAGCTGCGGCTCGGCGACACCATGGACTCCGAGTTCGACCGGAAGGTCGCGGCGAACGTCCCCACGGGGATGCCGGGCCGCGGCCAGGTGCCGGAGAAGCTGCACTTCCTCGGCGCGCTCCCGCGGATCGACGGCTCGCACGAGGCGGGTGACCTGTCGGAGGCCACGGCGGCGTTCGTGGACGCGGTGAAGCAGAACTGGGCGGGACAGGCGGCTCCCGGCGTACGGCTGCTGCCGCGGCTGCTCCACTCCGACCAGCTGCCCAAGGGCGGCGAGTACCCGCAGCGCGGCATCGCGGTCGGCATCGACGAGACCGACCTGGAGCCGGTGTTCATCGACTTCGAGTCCGATCCCTTCCTCCTCGTCTTCGGCGAGAGCGAGTCGGGCAAGACGAACCTGCTGCGGCTCATCGCCAAGCAGATCTCGGAGCGCTACACGCCGGACCAGGCGCGCCTGGTCGTGGGCGACTACCGGCGGACCCTGCTCGGGGCGCTGCCGGAGGAGCACCTGCTGGAGTACGCGCCGATGGCGAACTCCCTGCAGATGCACATGGAGGCGCTGGGCGGGGTGTTCTCGCGGCGCCAGCCGCCGACCGACGTCACTCCGCAGCAGCTGCGGGACCGCAGCTGGTGGACCGGCCCGGACGTGTTCATCATCATCGACGACTTCGACCTGGTCTCCACGAGCCAGGGCAATCCGCTGGCGCAGCTGGTGGAGTTCCTGCCCTTCGCCAGGGACACGGGTGTCCGCTTCATCATCGCGCGCAACTCGGCGGGTGCCTCGCGTTCGCTGTACGAGCCGTTCATGCAGCGGATCAAGGAGCTGGGCGCGCAGGGCCTGGTCCTGTCCGGCGACCCGTCCGAGGGCGACCTGGTGGGTACGGTGCGGCCGCGTCCGATGCCGCCGGGCCGGGCCCACTTCGTCTCGCGCAGGCGCGGTACGTCGCTGGTGCAGCTCGGACGGATGCCGGGCGGCATGTGAGCCGCTCCCCCGGTGGCCGGCGGCGACGCCGGTCACCGGGGGTATCGGGGGAAAGAGGTACCGGCCGGTGGCGCAGCCCCGATAATCGGCGGTGAAGACCGCGCCACCGAGGGAAAGGCCGCCCATGGGCACCCAGCAGGAGAAGGACGAGCTGTACGCGCTCGACATCAGCGGTGTGGAGTGGGAGGGGCCGCCCGGGACCAGTCCGGACGAGGAGCGGGTCGAGATCGCCCGGCTCCCCGAGGGCGCGGTGGCCATGCGGTCCTCGCTGGACCGGGACACGGTGCTGCGCTACACCGCCGCCGAGTGGGAGGCCTTCGTGCTGGGGGCCAGGGACGGCGAGTTCGACCTGGACCGCCACCAGCCCTGACAGGACGGACGCAGGACAACGCCGAAGGGGCGCGCCCGGTGTGGGCACGCCCCTTCGGCGTGTACGGACCTGCGTGGCGACCGGGCTCAGTAGGCCTCGGTGAACAGGGCCGACGCCCGCTTGTCGGTGGCGCGGTAGTCGTCCTTGCCGCGCTCGATGAGCTGGGCCACGTTCTCCAGGACGCCCTTCATGTGCTCGGCCTTGCCCTTGTACTGGCCCTGGAGGACGACGTACTTGCCGTGCGCCTCACCGTCCCAGGTATCCGTGACGACCTTCACCGCCTGCTCCATCGCGGCCAGGTCATCGATGATGTTCTTGGAGACCTGGCGGATGCGGTTGGCCATCAGCTGGACGCTCTCGTACTGGACCTTAGTGTGGCCGTCGTCGGCAGCCATGTGCTTCTCCTTCGCGCTGGGTGGGTTACTTGAGACCGACGTGGGTCAGACGTTGTTGAGGCCGGACTGGATGGACCTGAACGCCGTGCGCACCTCGTCGTCCTGGGCGTTGGTCAGGTTCTTGGTCTGAGCCACCGCGTTGTGCAGGACGCCGAGCAGGCGACGGATCTCGTCGTGGTCGGTGTTCACCGCCGTCTGGGCGTCGACGAACCCCTTGGCTCCGACACCGGTCCAGCCGGCGCTCACCGTGGCGATGATGTCGGCCAGCTCGCGGGCCTGCTTGGTGACGGCCTCGGCCGTCTCTGAAATCTTGTTCTTCGCCTGGACTACGGGATCGTCTGAAAGTCCGAAGGTGTTCGTGCTCATCGAAGCTCCTCACTTCTCAATTCGCCGGCAGAACCGGCGGATTGCGCGGCGGAGCGGCGGACCTTTCCGAGCGCGGTTGTCAGCCACGCGCCCCGGGTCGTCCCCCCTCCGCTTCACGCGATCCCCCGATCACACTCGTGAAGCCTGGTGCCACTCTAGCCAGTTCACCGCCCAGGCCCAACACCGGTAGGGCGCTTCCGTTGATGAACTGTGACCGTTCACTGCAAACGGCGCCGACGGCTGCGGGAGTCCCGGACGACCGTCGCGGTACCAGCAATGACGGCGATCAGGACGGCGCCGATGCCGAGAGCGTACGTGCCGAACCGTTCCTCGCGCTCCTGGGCCGTCTCGGTGAGCTGCAGCGCCGCCGCCTCCGGGGCGGTCGCCGGGGGCGGGCCGGGGTCAGGGACCGGGGCCTTGGGCGCCTGCTGGTCCTGGGCGAGCGCGCGCACCGGGTCGACGACACCCCACCCGACGTAGTCGTCACGGCCGTTGACCGTGCGTTCGGCGGTGTTCTGGATCTGCCACACGATCTGCTGCGCGGACCAGTCCCCGTGCTCGGCGCGCAGCAGGGCGGCCACTCCGGCGACGTAGGGCGCGGAGAAGCTGGTGCCGTTGTCGATGCACTGGCCGAAGCCGGGGACGGTGGAGACCATGTCGACGCCGGGCGCCGCCACCCCGATGAAGTCACCGGGCTGGGAGAACGCGGCCCGCTCGTTGTTGCGGTCCGAGGCCCCCACAGCGAGCACTCCGGGGAAGGCCGCGGGGTAGGTCTTGCGCTTCTGGCCGCTCATGCCGTCGTTGCCCGCCGAGGCCACCACCACGATGTTGGCGGCGATGGCCTTCTGGACGGACTTGGCGAGCTCGGAGTCGGCGGACAGCTGCGCGTCGGTGTCCTGGGAGATGTTGATCACTTGGGCGCCCTTGGCGACCGCGTGGTCGATGGCCTGGCTCAGGGAGAGGGCGTTGCCCTTGCCCTGCCCGTCGTTCTGCCGGATCGGGATGATCGTGGCGTCCGGGGCCAGGCCGACGAAGCCGGTGCCCTCCTGGGGACGTGCCGCGATGAGACCTGCGACCTTGGTGCCGTGGCCGACGGAGTCGGTCGTGCCGTCGCCGCCCTTGGGGTCGACGAAGTCCTTGCCGGCCCCGGTGTCGATGCCCGCGCTGAGCTGCGGGTTCGCCCGGTCCACACCCGTGTCGATGACGGCGACGCGAACACTCTTGCCGTCCTTGTCCTTGCCCCTGGTCTGCGCCCAGAGCTCGTCGAGCAGGAGCCGCTGGAGGGCCCAGGGGCGGTCCGCGATCTGCTTCTTCATCGGGAAGGTGCACTCCCCCGCTCCGTCGAGGCGCAGCGCGTACGGGGGGTGCGGCGCGGGGGCTGCGGCCGCGGAGGCCGCTCCCGCGCCGCCGGAGGCCAGGGTGAGGGCGAAGGCGGCAACCAGGAGCGCCCGCCGGGGCGCGTGGGTCTGGGTCATCGGCGGCTTCCTCACGAACCCTGCGGCTGGCGGGCGGCGTTGGTGTCCAGGCGCGGCCCCTTGGAGAGGAACTCCGACCACGCGATGGGCACCATGGCCGGGCTGACGCTGCCGTAGCCGAGCCGGACCTGCGCCTGGCTGGCCTCGGGGCGCACGTCCGTACCGGCCTTCGACTGGTCGGGCGCGCCGATCTTCGACTGCTCGGAGTCGCTGTCGCCGTTGGCCTGGACGGCGTACCGCAGGCCGGTGTCGGTGACCAGGAAGAGGGAACCGCCGGCCGTGGTCTGCTTGCCCTGGACCTGGGTGTAGAGCAGTCCCGAGCCGGGAGTGACGTACGCGCTGGTGCCGCTGGCGGTGATGTCGATGGGGAAACCGGTACCGGCCCACGTGCTCAGGGTCTGGTTGCCCTGGCCGTCGACCGCGCGCAGGACGCTGCAGACGGTGTCACGGTTGTTGGACCCGCTGGTCCGGGTGCCGGCGGGCGGCGTGGTCTGGTTGATCCGGTCGGTCTTCTTCTGCGGCCACTTGATGTCGCCCGCGAACGGGGCGGCGTCCGGGTTGAGCGACTGGAGGTCGACCTCGCGCGGCTTGCCGTGCATGTTGAGGCCGTCCGTCGCCGGTGCCGAGATCAGCAGCCAGGCGACGAAGTCGGAGACCGGCGCCACCTTCCCGGGCAGCACCACGTAGTGCTGGGCGCCGGAGCCGGTCTGCGCCTTGAGCACCATGCCGACCTTGTTGTCGGCGGTGCCCAGGCCCTTGACCCCCGCGTCGGCGGCGGCCTTGCCGGGGAGCGCCGGGAAGGACAGGTCGTCGCCGGAGTTGAGGGTCCCGAGCCATTCCGGGGTGACCTGCTGCGGGATGGCGCCGGTGCCGACCAGCGCGTTCGTCATGGTCCCGGCGGCCGGGGTGCCCTCCGGGAACTTGTACTTCGTGCCGGCCGCGTCGATCAGGTAGCGCTCCTGGCCCGCGCCGGTGCTCTGCACGTACAGCGACTGGGTGTCGGTGAGCCTGCGGTTGTCGTCCGTCTTGGCCGCCTCGCGGTCGGCGAGGACGAAGGTGGCGGTCTGCACGCCGCGGCCGTTGCCGCCCGGCTGCTGGCAGACGGCCCAGCGCTTGGCCTTGCCCGCGTCGTCCTTGGAGGGGAGCCGGTCCGGGGCGTACTGGATGCCGATGATGGGGCCGCGCGGCGGCTTGCCCGCGTCGAGGACCTTGTCCTCGACCTGGATCACCTTGAACTTCGAGGGGTCCAGCAGGAGTCGGGCGGAGGCCAGGTTCAGGACCGGGTGCAGCCGGGTCTGGTCCTTGCCGTTCACCTTCGTCGTCAGGACCACGTAGCGGGTCGTCGAGTCCTTGCCGACGATGACCCTGGTCCCCGGTTCCGCCCAGCCCTTGGGGGCCGTCGGCTTGAACATGCCCCAGGCGCCGAATCCGGCCAGCACGAGCGCGCCCACGATCAGCCCCGGCAGGACCGCACGCAGCGGGCGCGGAGCGCCCTCCTCGGTGCCCGTGGCGGATGGCTGGAGGAACGCGGCCACCGTGCGCCGCTTCGCAAAGGTGTACGCGTTGAGTTCATCACGTCGTGATGCCATGACCGCCTGCTTCTCCCCGCACGGCCCGGCCGGTGAGTACGGTCCCCGGGCCTCGATAGTCGGACCGGGCACCTACTATGCCTCTTGACGGACGGTATGCAGGGGCCGGGTAGGGTGAGGCTGCCGCTCAGCCCCTTCCGCACCGGGTCAATCAGGGCTTGTTGGGGTGGATTGGGGAGATTCCGGGGTTGTGCGGCAGGTGCCGCGCTGCGCCGGGACTCACGGGGTCCGGCCCCGGAAAGGGGAAGTGCGCGAGTGATGGCCACCGCGACGGAGCAGCAGACCGGCGCGCCCGCACCGGCGCGCAGCGGGGTGACTCCGCATCCGAAGTCGAGCCCCGGCCGCTTCGGTCCGTTCCGACTGCAACAACTCGTACTGCTTCAAGTCGCGGCAGCCGCGCTGCTGGTGGCCTGGGTGGTCGAACCGCTGCTGCTGGTTCCCACCGGCGTGCTGGCGCTCGTCCTGGTGGTGCTCGCGGTCGTACGCCGCCACCAGCGCTCCCTTCCGGAATGGATCGGCGGTGCGCTCGCGCTGCGTTCGCGCCGACGGCGGGCCGCATCCTTCACCGTGCCCGCGGGCACGGAGCCGGGTCTCGCCCCGCTGGTCGAGGCCGATCCGGCGCTGCGCACCCTCACCTTCAGCGACCGCGACCGGCGTCCGGTCGGGATGATCGGCGACGGGACCTTCCTGACCGCGGTCGTCCAGGTGGACACGGACGCCACCGCGCTGCGGCCCGACCGGGCGGCGCGCCCGCTGCCGCTGGCCGTCGTACGGGACATCCTCCAAGTGGACGGAATCCGGCTGGAGTCCGCGCAGCTCGTGCAGCACACCCAGCCGGCGCCCGCCCCGCACCTGCCCGCCCAGTCGATGGCGACGCGCAACTACGCGCCGCTGCAGGCCCGCACGGGCACTCCGGCGGTCCGGCTCACGTGGATCGCGCTCAAGCTCGACCCGGAACTGTGCCCGGAGGCGGTCACCGCGCGCGGCGGCGGACTGGCCGGCGCGCAGCGGTGCCTGGTGCGTGCGGCGGACCAGCTGGCGAGCCGGCTGGCCGGCGCCGGTTTCACGGCCACCGTGCTGACCGAGCAGGAGCTGACGGCCGCGCTGGCCACCTCCTCGTGCGCCAACCCGATGGCGATCACCCAGGCCGGGCGGTCGAGCAGCACCGGGCGGCGGACCGAGGAGACCGCGCGGACCTGGCGCTGCGACGACCGGCGGCACACGACGTACTGGATAGGACGCTGGCCGCAGCTGGGCGGCGCCGGCTCGGCGGCGCTGCCGCAGTTCGTGGCGCTGCTGACCTCGCTGCCCGCGCTCGCGACGAACTTCAGCCTGACGATGTCCCCGGCGGAGCGACAGGGCGTCACTCTGACCGGACACGTACGGGTGACCGGCCGCAGCGACGAGGAACTGGTCGCGGCGCGCCGGGAGTTGGAGAGGACGGCGCGGGGCGTGAAGACCGGGCTGATCCGGCTCGACCGTGAACAGGTGCCGGGGCTGCTGGCCTCGCTGCCGCTGGGAGGGACTCGATGAGGGGCGGTTTCGGGCTGGTCGGCCCGCGTCGGGAGCGGCACGTGGTGCCGGCTGCGGACCTGGACCTGCTGGCGCTGCCCGTCGGGGACGACGGGGTCGTCATCGGCGTGGACGCCGAGGGCCGGTCGGCGGTGCTCGGCATCAACCGGCCGACGCCGTACGAGGTGACGCTGATCGGCGGCCTGTGGACGGCGCAGGTACTGGCGCTGCGCGCGGCGGCCACGGGTGCGCGCGTGGCGGTGGAGACCGGGCGCGGCCAGGTGTGGTCCGGCCTGGCCCAGGCGGCGGGCGGCGGCCAGCAGTGCGTGACCCTGCACGAGGTGGGCCGGATCCCGCCGCAGGGTGCATCGGCGGGCAGCCCGGTGCTGGTGATCCGCGACTGCGGGATGCGCCCGCCGCGCGGGCGCGTGGTGGCCGGGCCGTGGCAGTCGGTGCTGACGCTGCTGCCGTACCTGAGCCCGACGGCGCCGCGGTTGCTGCAGCAGTCCTCCCTGGTGGGGGTGCAGCGGGTGTCCCCGGACGAGGCGGCGCAGATCGGCCGCCTGATGCGGCTGCCGCGGCAGGCGGTGGACTCGCTGCCCACACTGGGCGACGGGGTGACCCTGTGGTGCACGCCGCGGGACCGGCAGTTCGTGATGACCCAGGGGACGGACGCGGAGACGGGTCTGCTGGGCGGGGCCCGGCGCATCGACTGACCCGGCCCTCTCCGAGGGGGGCGGACAGTGATGTGGGGGCGCGATTAGGGTGGGTCCGGGCGCGGCGAGGTGGGCGCCGGACCAGTGTTCGACAGACCAGGAGGACCAGTGAGCGGCGATCGGAACGAGAGGCGCGGCGGGACGTGGGACGTCCCGACGGACGATCAGTCCGACGCGGAGTCCGAAGTGACGGGCGAGTTCACCATCGACTACACCCCGCCCGCCTGGTACATGCAGGGCGGGGCTCCGGCCGCGCAGGTGCCGGGGCTTCCCGAGGGCAGCGGCTTCGAGCCGCACCGCCCGTCGGAGCTGGAATCGCCCTCGACGATGCGGATCGCTCCGCCCGTTCCGCGGACGCCGTCCGACGGCGCGGGCCTGCCGGTCCCGTTCCCGCCCGCTCCCGCGGCCCCGGCCGACACGGCCCCGGCGTACCCGGCTCCGGCGCTGCCGTACTCGACGCCTGCACCGGCTCCGGCCGGGGCCGAGGCTCCGGCCCCGGCTCCGATCCCGCCTCAGGCTCCGGCTCCCGCTCCGATCGAGGCCCCGGCGTACCCGGCTCCGGCCCTCCCGTACTCGACGCCTGCACCGGCTCCGGCCG
>NZ_JBSGXU010000183.1:0-15726 GCF_053610205.1 Streptomyces sp. NPDC054932
TGGGGGGCTGTTTTTTTTTTATAACACACCCCAACACACAACTTAGCCACCCCCGGGGGGGGCCCCGCTTAATGTCACCCCCGGGGGCCCACCGCGGGGGGGGGGGGGGTTTGTGTCCCCCCCCACCACACTTGTCGCGCACTATGACTGACCGGATGTCAGCCCCGAGGGGCGTTCGAACGGGAGGCCGGCGTCAGGCTCCGGCGGCGGTGTTCGCCCCGGGAACCGGGTCGTCGATCTCTTCCGCGCCGAGCACCGCGCCGGTGCCCTTCTTCGACCCTCGCAGCCGCTTCTCCAGCCGGGAGGCCAGGGTGGTCAGGGCGAAGTTCACCACGATGTAGATCAGGGCGATCACGAACATGGTCGCGATGGTGTTGCTGTAGTTCGCCGCGATCTGCCGGTTCATGGAGAGCAGTTCCGCGAAGCCGAGCAGGGCGCCGCCGAGCGCGGTGTCCTTGAGGATCACGACAAGCTGGCTGACCAGCGCCGGCAGCATGGCCGTGACGGCCTGCGGCAGCAGCACGTGGGTCATCGTCTGGCCCTTGCGCAGGCCGATCGCCTTCGCGGCCTCCGCCTGTCCCTTCGGGAGGGAGAGCACGCCCGCCCGGACGATCTCGGCGATGACGGCCGAGTTGTAGAGGACGAGACCCGTGACCACGGCCCAGAACGGCCGGGTGTCGGAGGGGACGTCCATGAGCTGGGGTGCATACAGCGCGCTGCTGAACAGCATCAGCATCAGCACCGGGATGGCGCGGAAGAACTCCACCCACGCGCCGACGGCCGCCCGTACCCCGGCGTGGTCGGAGAGCCGGCCGATGCCGAGCAGCGCACCGAACGGGAGGGCGATCACCATGGAGAGCGCGCCGGCCTTGAGGGTCTCCATCAGGCCGGGGATCAGGTACGTGGTCCAGACCTGGCTGTCGGTGACGAAGGGGGTCCACTTGTCGGCGTCGAGCTGGCCCTTCTCGCCCATGAGGGACAGCGCCCACCACAGGACGAGCCCGAACAGGACGACGAAGATCCCGCTGTAGATCCAGTTGCGCACCTTGGCCCTGGGGCCGGGGGTGTCGTACAGCACGGAGCTCATCGCTTCACCGCCACTCGCTTGGCCACCCAGCCCAGCAGCAGGCCGGTGGGCAGGGTCAGAAGGACAAAACCGAGGGCGAAGACCGCGAAGACGGCGAAGACCGCCTGGGCCTCGTTCTCCAGCATTTCCTTCATCAGCAGCGCCGCCTCGGCCACGCCGATGGTCGCCGCCACCGTGGTGTTCTTGGTGAGCGCGATCAGTACGTTGGCGAGCGGTGCGACGACTGCCCGGAAGGCCTGGGGGAGCACGATCAGGGTGAGCACCTGGAAGAAGCTCAGTCCCAGGGCGCGGGCCGCTTCGGCCTGGCCGACGGGCACGGTGTTGATGCCTGAGCGCAGGGCCTCGCAGACGAAGGTGCCGGTGTAGGCGATCAGTCCGAGGACCGCGAGCCGGAAGCCCGTCTCCTTGAACGTTTCGCCGCCCAGGTTGATGCCGAGGGTCTGGCTGAGGCCCAGCGAGCAGCCGATGACCAGCAAGGTCAGCGGCGTGTTGCGCACGAGGTTGACGTACGCGGTGCCGAAGCCGCGCAGCAGCGGGACCGGACTGACCCGCATCCCCGCCAGGACGGTGCCCCAGATCAGGGACCCGACCGCCGAGTAGAAGGTGAGCTGAACCGTCACCCAGAAGGCTCCGAGCACGTCGTACTGCCCGGAATCAAGAAAATCGAACACGATGCCCTGCGCTCTCCCCAGGATGGCCGGTGAGGTGCGCCGCCGCCCGCGGCAGGCGGGCGGCGACGCTCCTCACCGATGAATCAGCTGCCTTCGGTGATCTGCGGGGCAGGCTCGCTCTTGAAGTTGGCCGGACCGAGGTTCTTGTCCACGGCCTTCTGCCAGCTGCCGTCCTCGACCATCTTCTTCAGCGCGGCGTTGATCTTGGTCTGGAGCTCCTTGTCGCCCTTCTTCAGGCCGATGCCGTAGTTCTCGTTGCTCAGGCTCAGCCCGACCAGCTTGAACTTGCCCTTGTTCTTCTCCTGGGCCGCGTAGCCCGCCAGGATCGAGTTGTCCGTGGTCAGGGCGTCGACAGCCTTGTTCTCCAGGCCGGTGAGGCACTCGGAGTAGCCGCCCTGCTCCAGCAGGTCGGCCTCGGGGGCCAGCTTGGTCTTGACGTTCTGCGCCGAGGTGGAGCCGGTGACCGAGCAGAGCTTCTTCTTGTTCAGGTCCTCGGCCTTGGTGATGCTCGTGTCGTCGGCGCGGACCAGCAGGTCCTGGTGCGCGAGGAAGTACGGGCCGGCGAAGTCGACCTTCTCCTTGCGCTTGTCGTTGATCGAGTAGGTCGCGACGACGAACTTCACGTCGCCGTTGGCGATGAGGTTCTCGCGCTCGGCGCTGACGGCCTGCTTGAACTCGATCTGGTCGGGCTGGTAGCCGAGCTCCTTGGCGACGTACGTCGCGACGTCGACGTCGAAGCCCGTGTACTTGCCGTCCGGGGTCTTCAGGCCCAGGCCGGGCTGGTCGTACTTGATGCCGACGACGAGCTTGTCCTTGGCGCCGCTGGACGCACCGCCGTCGGTGGCGGCGTCCTGCTTGCTGCCACCACAGGCGGTCGCGGTCAGGGACAGGGCGACGGCGACTGCCGCGGCCGCAGCGGCCTTGGAGATCTTCATGGTGAACTTCCCTCGGATGAGACGTTGTTGAACGACGAGCGACGCTTACGGCGCACGCACGGCCGACAGGAAACCGTTCCGGGAGTGATCCGCATACGGATGACTACCAGACGTAAACCTCAGTGGTGCAGGATCTTCGACAGGAAGTCCTTCGCCCGATCACTGCGCGGGTTGCTGAAGAACTGCTCGGGGGTGGCCTCTTCGACGATCTTTCCGTCGGCCATGAAGACGACCCGGTTCGCCGCGGAGCGGGCGAAGCCCATCTCGTGGGTGACGACGACCATGGTCATCCCCTCGCGTGCGAGCTGCTGCATGACCTCCAGCACCTCGTTGATCATCTCCGGGTCGAGGGCCGAGGTGGGCTCGTCGAAGAGCATCACCTTCGGCTCCATCGCCAGCGCCCGGGCGATCGCCACGCGCTGCTGCTGGCCGCCGGAGAGCTGTGCCGGGTACTTGTCGGCCTGCGTGCCGACGCCGACCCGCTCCAGCAGGGACACCGCCTTCGCGCGGGCCGTGGCCTGGTCGACCCCGCGGACCTTGAGCTGGCCCAGCATGACGTTCTCCAGCACGGTCTTGTGCGCGAAGAGGTTGAACGACTGGAACACCATGCCGACGTCGGCACGCAGACGGGCGAGTTCCTTGCCCTCGGAGGGCAGTTCCTTGCCGTCGAGCGTGATGGTGCCCGAGTCGATGGTCTCCAGGCGGTTGATCGTCCGGCACAGCGTGGACTTGCCCGATCCCGAAGGACCGATCACCACGACTACCTCACCGCGGGCAATGCTCAGATCGATGTCCTGAAGCACGTGCAGCGCGCCGAAGTGCTTGTTGACGTTGCTCAGTACGACCAGGTCGTCCGCGGTACCGGCCGCGTCCTGAACGTCCTTGGTCACTGATACTCCGCTCATCGGCTTCTAGCTCCGTCCTCCTCGGTTGGGAGGACAGTAGTGAGGCCGTACGCACAACGTCATCACATCTGAGGGAGAATTGAGGATAACGATCCGGCCTCTTCCGGATACGCTCCGTGCGCGGCACCCGCGTGGTCGATCATGCGCGCGTACCGGGTGCATAACGGAAGGCGCGCCGCGGCGGAACCCCCTTGACGTGGGGCTCCGCATGGGCGTGGATGCAGGATGGCCCTCTGTGCGGCCACACGTGTGACCATGCCTGGTGAAGCCCGAGCGAGAGAAGAGGAGAGGGGGACGACATGAGACTGCTGCTCGTCGAGGACGACGATCACGTCGCGGCAGCCCTGTCCGCGATCCTCGCCCGCCACGGCTTCCAGGTCACCCACGCCCGCAACGGCGAAGAGGCCCTGCAGGCGCTCCTGCCTGGCGGTGTCCCGACCGCGGCCCCGTCCTACGGCGTGATCCTGCTCGACCTCGGCCTGCCCGACCAGGACGGCTACGAGGTGTGCGGCAAGATCCGCAAGCGCACCGCCACGCCCGTGATCATGGTGACCGCGCGCGCCGACGTGCGCTCCCGCATCCATGGCCTGAACATGGGCGCCGACGACTACGTGGTCAAGCCGTACGACACCGGTGAGCTCCTCGCCCGCATCCACGCCGTCGCCCGGCGCACCGGCACCGCCGAGGAGACCGCCGCCCCCGGGACCGGTACGCCCGCCACCGTCCGGCTCGGCCCCGTGAGCATCGAGCTGCCCAACCGCCGGGTCAGCGTGGACGGCGCCGACGTGCCGCTCACCCGCAAGGAGTTCGACCTGCTGGCCCTGCTCGCGCAGCGGCCCGGCGTCGTCTTCCGCCGCGAGCAGATCATCAGCGAGGTGTGGCGCACGAGCTGGGAGGGGACCGGGCGCACCCTGGAGGTCCACGTCGCCTCGCTGCGCTCCAAGCTGCGCATGCCCGCCCTCATCGAGACCGTCCGAGGGGTGGGCTACCGGCTCGTCGCCCCGGGCGCCCCGTAGGGGTCCTCTGCCGTGCGTGCCCGGCTGCTCCCCCTGCTCGTCATCCTGATGGCGGGCACGCTGCTCGCCCTCGGTTTCCCGCTCGCGGTGAGCCTGGCCGCCGGGCAGCAGCAGCGGGTCGTGGTCGACCGGATCGACGACAGCGCCCGCTTCGCCGCTCTCGCCCAGTTCGTCATCGACGCCGAGGGCTCCGGATCCACCGGCGCCGACGAGCGCCGCGATGCCCTCGGGCGTGAACTCGCCCGCTACCAGACCCTGTACGGAATCCGCGTCGGCATCTTCCGCCGCGACTACAACGCCGTCGCCCGGTCCCCGGGCTGGTGGCAGCTCCCGGAATCGGGCGAGGGACGCCGGGCCTTCACCGAGGCGCTGGCCGGCCGGCGCAGCCACGATCCCCCGCAGGTGTGGCCCTGGGAGACCGACGGAAAACTGCTCGTCGTCTCCCCGGTCGTCCTCGACGGCGACGTGGTCGCGGTCGTCGCCACCGAATCGCCGACCGACCAGATGCGCGCCCGGGTCCTGGACGGCTGGCTGCTGATCGCGGGCGGGCTCGCCGCCGCCATGCTGGTCGCCTTCGGCGCCGCCCTCAGGCTCACCAGCTGGGTGCTCAAGCCCGTGCAGACCCTGGACGCGGCCGCCCACGGCATCGCCACCGGACGGATGAACTCGCGCGTCGCCGCCGCCGGAGGCCCCCCGGAACTCCAACGCCTGGCCCACTCGTTCAACGAGATGGCCGACAACGTCGAAGAGGTCCTGGAACAGCAGCGGGCCTTCGTCGCCGACGCCTCCCACCAGCTGCGCAACCCGCTCGCCGCACTGCTCCTGCGGATCGAGCTGCTCGCCCTCGAACTGCCCGAGGGCAACGCGGAGATCGCCTCCGTGCGCACCGAGGGCAAGCGCCTGACCCAGGTCCTGGACGACCTGCTGGACCTGGCGCTGGCCGAGCACGCCTCCGCCGAGATCAGCCTCACCGACATCGGCGCCCTGGCGGCCGAGCGGGTGGCCGCGTGGCGCCCGTACGCCGAGGAGAAGGGCGTACGGCTCACCGAGACGGGCCGGACCGCCGTCACCGGCTGGGCCGACCCCATCGCCCTGTCCAGCGCGCTCGACGCCGTCATCGACAACGCCCTCAAGTTCACCCCCACGGGGGAGGAGGTCGAGGTGTCCGTCGCGGCCGCCGGGCGCTCCGTCCGTGTGGTCGTCGCCGACCGCGGCCCCGGTCTCACCGAGGACGAGCTGCTCCGCGTCGGCGACCGGTTCTGGCGCAGCGGCCGCCACCAGAACATCAAGGGCTCCGGACTCGGCCTGTCGATCTCCCGCGCCCTGCTCGCCGCGGGCGGCGGGTCCCTCTCCTACGAGAAGAACCCGCCGCACGGGCTGCGGGTGACGGTGGCCGTCCCGCGCACCGAACCGCAGGGCGGCTGAGCCCCGCCGCGGACGCTGGCGGCTACCAGGCCAGGGTGGCGCGGGCCGGTGCCGACACCGCGTACAGCTCGTCGACGGCCCGGACCTCGAAGGTGGCCGCCCGCTCCCGCCCGGCGCGTGGGACGGCCGGCAGGTACAGGGCGGTGCCGCAGGTGCCCCCGAGGAAGCGGCGGGCGCCGTCGGGGAGGACCCGCCACACCTCGTAGTGGCGCGGCCGCCCGCCGTCTCCCGCCGCCGCCCGCCAGGACAGGCGCAGCCAGGCCCGGCCGTCCTGCCGGGCCGAGGCGTCCACGGCCGGCGCGGTGGGCGGGGCCGGGCGCCGGGTGCGGGTCCCGTCGTGCACCGACAGGGCACCGATCCGCCACACCACCGGCTTCTTCCCGCGTGCGGTGATCCGTACCGCCAGGCCGTACGCGGTCCTGCCCGCCAGTGACGCCAGCGCGGCCCGTGTCGTGCGCCAGCCCTGCCCGCTGTCCCGGCTCCCGGCCTGCAGCCACGTGTACGGGACCGGCTCGCCGGAGGCGGACGGCTCGCGGACGGCCACGCCGACCTCCACCGCCACCGGCTCCGCCCCGGTGGCGTGCACCAGCTCCAGGACCGACCCGCGGGTCAGCGCCAGCCGCGTGGAGTGCAGCCCGATGACCGCGGGGGCGGTCAGAGGCCCCTCGACGAGCAGGCTGGAGCCGCCGCGCCAGGCGTCCGCGAAGTCCAGGGTGACCGAGGGTCGCTCCCCGGCCGTGTCCACCGCCCAGCGGCGGCCCGGGAGCCGGTCCTGGAGCCCGAGGTGGTTCCAGGGCGCGTCCGACACGACCCGGCCGCCGTCGTACCAGCGCAGCCCGTGTCCGGTGTTGAAGGAGCAGGCGAAGGGGAGACCGGTGACGGTGGACCGGTCGGCGACGACCGTGGCGGGGGCCCGCCAGCGGGATGCGGGCGCGGGCCGGGCCGGGTCCAGGGACTCGCCCGTCCAGAAACGGTCGTCGGCAAGGTGGAAGGCCCCCGGGGAGCGGTCGCCGAGGTGGTTGCGCGTCCATTCGGGCCGGTAGAAGCCGTAGCTGACGACGTGGTCGCGATCGCGCGGGACGATCGCGTCCCAGTCGACGGGGGAGTCCCAGCCGCGCGATTCGGTGTCCACGGCGGCCCACAGTTCGTGGCGGGAGCGGCCGAGGCGGTCGGCGAGGGCCCCCGAGGCGGCCAGGGTGTCCGGGGTCCAGCGGAAGTCCACGAACATCGTGTCCGCGACCGTCCCCGCCCGGTCCTCGAAGAACTCCTGGTTCAGCGCGTTGAGGGCGCCCTGCCAGCCCACCCGGCCGGTCGTGTTCATGGCGTCGTACCAGGTGATGCGCAGACCGTGGGGCTCGCCCGCCGCCCGCAGGGCGCGCAGGAACTCCCGCATCCGGGAGGCGAGCGCGCTGTCCCCGCCATCGGTCTCGGCGTTCACGAACCAGCCGTCGAAGCCGTACTCCCGCGCCACCCGGACGAGCTTGTCCGCGATCGGGAAGCGGCCGAGGGAGTCCCGCTGCACCAGGTCGCGGGTCCACCGCAGGTCGCCGCCGTAGGCGACGGGCGGCAGGAAGACGTTGCCCAGCACCCGCACTCCGTTGCGGTGGGCGGCGTCGACCACGGGCGCGTTCGGGGCGAGCACGATCCCCTCACCGGCGGATCCGCCCCAGAAGACCAGTTCGTCGATGTACGCCCAGTGCGTGAGTGCGTAGTGGTCGGCGGTCGCGGAGCCCTGGGAGGGGTTGCCCGCCGTCGGCCCGAAGGAGACGAGGGAGGAGATCCGGGCCTGGCCGGCCCGCGCGTCCCGGTTCGCCGGGACGGGGGTGAACCGCTCCGCGAGCGGCACGGTCGAGGTGTTGTGGGCCAGATCGGGGTCGCTCCCGGGGTTCCACCGGCTGAGCGAGCGCCACACGATGCCGGGGCCGGGCGTCCCCGCCGGGAGGGAGTCCGGGAACCAGTAGGAGGCGTACGGGGCCAGGTCGGCCGGGGTCGGGGTCGGGGCCGGAGCCGGTGCGGTGGGCGCGGGCGCTGCGGCGGCCCGGGCGCGGCCCGCCAGGCCCAGCAGCGCGGCGGCCCCCGCCCCGGCGGCCAGCACTCTGCGCCGGGTCGCCCGTAACGCGGCGCGCGGTGGCGTACGAGGATCGACGCCGTTGTCGGTCTCGGGCATACGGGGCTCCTCACGAGGGGATCGGTCAGGTCACTTCGTGCACGCGCAGCACCTCGGTGATGCCGCGCGCGGCCAGATGGGCCGGGTCCGCGGCGCGCTCCGCCAGGACCACGGCGGGGCGCACCCCCCGGGCCGCCAGCGCGGCCCAGGCTTCGAAGAAGGCGCCGCCCGGGGCGCACACCGAACGCCCCGGGACCTGCGCCGCCCCGCCGCCGTCCCCGCCGCCGTTTCCGTGGCCGTCCACGGAGACGTCCGTGCCGATGTCCACGGCGAGCGCGGTGGACCGCGGGGCCGGGCGGTGCGCGCGGCCCCGCCACTCCTCGGTGATCCGGGCGATGGCGGCCCCGGCCGGCTTGGTCCGGCGGTCGTTGGTGAGCAGACCGAGGCCGTACTCCAGCTCCGGGAAGTCCGCGAGCCCGCGGGACACGTCGTGCGAGCACCACCAGGTCACGCCCCACACGTCCGGGCAGTCCAGGGCGTTCGCGACGGTGGCCTCGGTGAAGCGCGCCGCCCGCCCGGGCGGGATCAGCGGCGCCGGCGCGCCGACCTCCTGGAGCCACACGGGCCGGTGCGGGTCGAGGGCCCAGGCCTTGGAGAGCTCGATCAGGTAGGCGGCATGGTGCTCGGTCGCCGCCCCGCTCGCGCCGTGCCGCTGCGCGGTGCCGTTGAACACCCAGGAGTGCACGGCGGTGGCCGCGCCCAGCCGGGCCGCCTGGGCCGGGGTGAAGGGGTGTCCGTCCTGGTACCAGGCGGCGTCGTACTCGGCGTGCAGATGGAACCGCCCGGGCGCGCCCTCCTCGCACGCGGCGAGCATCCGCTCCAGCCAGCGGGCGGCCTGGTCCCGGCTGATCCGGTCGGGGTCGGGGTGCGGGGCGCCGGCGAACTGGTTGATCTCGTTGCCGACGGTCATGCCCAGGAAGTTCGGCCGGTCGGCGAGGGCCGCGGCCAGCGTGCACAGGTACTCCTCCTGCCCGGCGACCACGTCCGGGTCGGTGAAGATGCTGCGCCGGTGCCAGGTCCGGGTCCAGGCGGGCAGGAAGTCGAAGCTCGACAAGTGCCCCTGCAGGCCGTCCACGTTGACGTCGAGCCCGCGCTCGGCGGCCGCGTCGGCGAGCGCGACGAGCTGCTCGACGGCGCGCGGCCGGATCAGCGTCCGGTTCGGCTGGAAGACCGGCCACAGCGGGAAGACGCGGATGTGGTCCAGCCCGAGCGCGGCGATCGAGTCGAGGTCGGCCCTGACCTCGTCGAGGTCGAAGTCCAGCCAGTGGTGGAACCAGCCGCGGGCCGGCGTGTAGTTGGCGCCGAAGCGGAGCGCGTGATCGTGCACAGGGCGTCCTGGAGTTCTGGAGTTCTGGAGGAATTCTCCGGGTGCGCCACAACCTGCCGGTGCCGATGAGGAAAGTCAACAGGGCCCCGACTCGTGTACTTATGCGCTTCAGTCCAGTTGACACAAGGGTTCTGTTCGGCGGACCCTGGGAAAACTAATGCGCTTTAGTTGTGGTCGCCCACAAGGAAGTGAGTGGAATTGGACAGCGGTATTTCGGTCACGGCCGGTCCGCCCCGCGGCCTCGGCGTCGGAGTGGTCGGTGACCGTCGCTCGACACCCCTCCGGGAGACCACTGGACGGGCGTGAAGGCGGCCTGTCGGGGCAGGATCGCGTACGGTCCGGCCATTGCCATCCGTGTTCCGCCGCGCGTGACGCACCCGAAGGACGAATGAGGCAGGCCATGGCCCGCAGACCCACGATCAAGGACATCGCCCGGCAGGCCGGGGTGTCGGAGAGCGCCGTCTCCTTCGCGCTCAACGACCGGCCGGGCGTCTCGCAGGACACCCGGGCCCGGATCCGCCGCGTCGCCGAGGAACTCGGCTGGCAGGCCAACAGCGCCGCCCGGGCCCTGTCCGGCGAACGCTCCGGCGCCGTCGGCCTGGTCCTGGCGCGGCCCGCGCACACCCTCGGCGTCGAGTCATTCTTCCTCCAGCTCGTCTCCGGCATCCAGGAGGTCCTCTCGGCCGCCCGGACCGCCCTGCTGTTCCAGGTCGTCGAGGACATCGACGCCGAATGCGCGGTCTACCGCCGCTGGTGGGCCGAGCGGCGGGTCGACGGCGTCCTCGTGGTCGACCCGCGTACGGGGGACCCGCGGCCGGCGCTACTGGCGGAACTGGCCCTGCCCGCGGTCACCATCGGCGAGCCCGAGGCCCCGGTCGGTGGTGGCGGCGCGCCCGGGACCGGGACCCTCTCCTCGGTCCGGGCCGACGACGCCGGCGCCATGGCCCAGGTCCTGGAGCACCTCCACGGGCTCGGACACCGCCGGATCGTGCACATCGCCGGTCTCCCCGGCCTCGCCCACACGGTCCGCCGGATGGAGTCCCTGCGGACCGAGGCAGCCCGGCGCGGGCTCGGCCCGGAGCAGGTGCGGTCGGTGGTCACCGACTACTCCGACGCCGAGGGCGCGGCGGCCACCCGACGGGTCCTCGCCGAGCCGCATCCCCCCACCGCGCTCGTCTACGACAACGACGTGATGGCCGTCGCCGGGAGCGCGGTCGCCGCCGAGCTGGGCATTCCCGTCCCGGCCAGGCTGTCCGTCGTGGCCTGGGACGACTCCGCGCTCTGCCGGGTCACCCACCCCCGGCTGACCGCTCTCGTCCGCGACACCGCCGGCTTCGGCCGGCTGGCCGCCGAGGAACTCCTGGCCGTCCTCGCGGGCAGCCCGCCCGGGGTCCGGATCAGCGAGCAGCCGCGGCTGGAGCCTCGCGAGAGCACGGCGCCGCCCCCGGCGCATACTGAATCCTGAAACCTTCCTGGAGCCGCCACCGTGACCATTCCCACCGCCCCGTTCCCCGCCCCGCGGGCCGCCGCAGCGGTCTCAGGCCCGACGGTGGCGATCGACATCGGCGGTACGAAGATCGCCGGCGCTCTGGTGCACCCCGACGGCACGATGACGGCCACCACCCGCCGCCCGACCCCGCGAGGCGTGGACGCGGACGGAGTGATGGCGGCGGTCGCCGAGGTCGTCGCCGACCTGGCCGAGTCGCCCCTGTGGGCCTCGGCGGTCCGCTGCGGGATCGGCAGCGCCGGCCCGGTGGACGCCTCCCGGGGCACGGTCAGCCCGGTCAACATCGCGGCGTGGCGGGAGTTCCCGGTCCAGGAGCGGGTCGTGGCGGAGCTCGCGGCGCGCGGGGCCGATCTGCCGACCGTGCTGGCCGGTGACGGGGTGGCGATGACCGCGGCCGAGCACTGGCTGGGCGCGGCCCGGGGCCACGCGAACGCGCTGTGCATGGTGGTCTCCACGGGCGTGGGCGGTGGCCTGATCCTGAACAACCAGCTCCACTCCGGCCCCACCGGCAACGCAGGGCACATCGGCCACATCAGCGTGGCCTTCGACGGCGAACCGTGTGCCTGCGGCGGCCACGGCTGCGTCGAGTCGATCGCCTCGGGCACGGCGATCGCCCGCTGGGCCCTGGACCAGGGCTGGACCCCGCCGGGCACCGGGGGGAACGGGCGCGATGCCACGGCGGCGGGAGTGGCCGCCGCCGCTGCCGCGGGCGACCCGATCGCCCTGGCGGCCTTCGACCGGGCGGGCCGCGCCCTGGCCGCCGCCATCGCGGCCACCGCGACCCTCGTGGAGACGGACATCGCGGTCATCGGCGGTGGAGTGGCCGCCGCGGGCGACACCCTCTTCGCCCCGATCCGCACCCACCTCGCGGCCTACGCCACGCTCTCCTTCGCCAAGGACGTCCGGGTGGTGCCGGCGATGCTGGGCACCCACGCGGGGCTGATCGGCGCGGCCGCGGCGGCGACCATGCTGCTGCCGTCGTCCCCCTCGTCGTGAACGCCCGCGCCCTCGTCGTCAACGTCGCCGTCCTCGTCGTGAACGTCGGCGTCCCCGGGGACCGCGGTCCCCTCAGGGTTTGACGGACCGGTAGTACCGGCGCGCGCCCTCGTGCAGATCCAGGGGGTCGGTGTAGATCGCCGTCCGCAGGTCCACCAGCTGCGCCGCGTGCACCTCGCGCCCGACGAGGTCGCGGCTGAGGATCACCGTCCGCGTCAGCTGCTCGGCGAGCCCGGGGTCCGTCGCCGCCGTGGTCACCAGCAGGTTCGGCACGGCCAGGGTCGTCACCGAGCTGGTGTTGCGCGCCAGCGCGTACGCGTCCTGCGGCATCACCGCCGTCCGGTAGTAGCGCGCCGGGCTGCCGCTCTGCTGCAGCTCCTCCACCAGGTCGCCGAGCTGCACGAGCCGGATCTCGAACCGCGCCGACAGCTCGCGCACCGCGTTCGTCGGCAGGCCGCCGGACCAGAAGAACGCGTCGATCCGGCCCGCCTCCAGCTCGCCCGGCATGGTGTCGATGCCTATGGACACCGGCGTGACGTCCAGCACCGGGTCGATCCTGGCCGCCCTCAGCAGCCGCTCCGCGATCAGACGCACCCCGGACCCGGACTGGCCGATGGCGACCCGCTTGCCCCGCAGGTCACGGGCCGACTGCACCGGAGACCCAGCCGGTACCACCAGCTGCACGTAGTCGTCGTAGAGCCGCGCGCATCCCTGCAGCTTGTCCGCCCCGGGCTTCCCGTCGAGCTGGTACTTGGCGACCGCGTCCGCCGTCGCCACCGCGAAGTCCGCCTCGCCGCTGGCCAGCCGCTTCAGGTTCTCCTGCGAGCCCTCGCTCGTCTCCAGCCGCACGTCCACCCCGGGCATGTCCCGCTTGAGCGCCTGCTCCAGCAGCTGCCCGTACCGGTGGTAGACCCCGGTCCGCGCGCCCGTGCTGAAGGTCAGCTCGCCGTCCAGTTCCGTCTGGCCGAAGGGTTTCAGCCACCACGTCAGGACGCCGAGCACGGCGAGTACGGCCACCAGGACCCGCAGGGCGTGGCGCCTGCTGATCCGGGGCGGTACGAGAGGCATGGCCGCGATCCTGCCACCCGTCCGCCGTCCTGTCACGGCGCGGCCCGTCCGCAGGCTCCGGGGAAGCCCGCGACCTGCGGTTCGTCCTCCCCGGCCGCCGGCGTCCGGCGGGTCCGCCGAACGGGCGACGGGAGGGCCACCGGGTACCGCCTACCCTTGTTCCATGACCAGCAGCGACCGGAGCCAGGCAGTGGACGTGAAGCGAAGCTACGAGGTGCGCACCTACGGGTGCCAGATGAACGTGCACGACTCGGAGCGGCTCTCCGGTCTGCTGGAGGACGCCGGCTACGTCCGGGCGCCCGAGGGCGCCGACGGCGACGCCGACGTCGTGGTGTTCAACACCTGCGCGGTCCGTGAGAACGCCGACAACAAGCTGTACGGCAACCTCGGCCGGCTGGCCCCGATGAAGACGAAGCGTCCCGGCATGCAGATCGCCGTCGGCGGCTGTCTCGCGCAGAAGGACCGCGACACGATCGTCAAGCGGGCCCCCTGGGTCGATGTCGTCTTCGGTACGCACAACATCGGCAAGCTGCCCGTGCTGCTGGAGCGCGCCCGCATCCAGGAGGAGGCGCAGGTCGAGATCGCCGAGTCGCTGGAGGCGTTCCCCTCCACGCTCCCGACCCGCCGCGAGTCCGCGTACGCCGCCTGGGTCTCGATCTCCGTCGGCTGCAACAACACCTGCACCTTCTGCATCGTCCCGGCCCTGCGCGGCAAGGAGGAGGACCGCCGGCCCGGCGACATCCTCGCCGAGGTGGAGGCCCTGGTCGCCGAGGGCGTCTCGGAGATCACCCTGCTCGGCCAGAACGTGAACGCGTACGGCTCGGACCTGGGCGACCGCGAGGCATTCAGCAAGCTGCTGCGCGCCTGCGGCCAGATCGAGGGCCTGGAGCGGGTCCGCTTCACCTCCCCGCACCCGCGCGACTTCACGGACGACGTGATCGCGGCCATGGCCGAGACCCCGAACGTGATGCCGCAGCTGCACATGCCGATGCAGTCCGGATCGGACACGATCCTGCGGGCGATGCGCCGCTCGTACCGCCAGGAGCGCTTCCTCGGCATCATCGAGAAGGTCCGCGCCGCGATCCCGCACGCCGCGATCTCCACCGACATCATCGTGGGCTTCCCCGGTGAGACGGAGGAGGACTTCCAGCAGACGATGCACGCCGTGCGCGAGGCCCGCTTCGCGAACGCCTTCACCTTCCAGTACTCCAAGCGGCCCGGCACCCCCGCCGCCGACATGGACGGGCAGATCCCCAAGGAGGTCGTGCAGGAGCGGTACATGCGCCTGGTCGCCCTCCAGGAGGAGATCTCCTGGGACGAGAACAAGAAGCAGGTCGGCCGCACGCTGGAGGTCATGGTCGCGGAGGGCGAGGGCCGCAAGGACGGCGCCACGCACCGCCTGTCCGGCCGCGCGCCCGACAACCGCCTGGTCCACTTCACCAAGCCGGAGGCGGAGGTCCGCCCGGGCGACGTGGTCACCGTGGACATCACCTACGCGGCCCCGCACCACCTGCTGGCCGAGGGCCCGACGCTGACCGTGCGCCGCACGCGGGCCGGCGACGCCTGGGAGAAGCGCAACGCGGCCCCGGCGCAGCCGGCGGGCGTCCTGCTCGGCATCCCGACGCTGGGCGTCCCGGCGCCGCTGCCGACCGTCGCCTCCGGCTGCTCGGTGCCCGCCTCCTCCTGACGCGCCTGCCCGCGGCCTGCCGTGCACCGCAGGTCGCGGGGCACGCGGGGTACGCACGGGGTACGGGGCACACCGGGTACGGGGGCACATGGGGGGCTCGCCGAGGCGCGTCCCTCCCCTCCCGCACGTCCCGCTAGGCTGCGGATCATGCTCGTAGCCGCTGCCGTCTGTCCCGCCCCGCCGCTGCTCGTGCCGGAGGTCGCCGCGGGGGCCGCCGCCGAACTCGGCGACGCCCGCACCGCCTGCTCCGACGCGCTGGCGGTGCTCGCCGCGTCCCGGCCCGACCTGCTCGTGGTGGTCGGGGCCGCCGACCGCGACCACAGCGGGGCCTATCCGCAGGGCGCCCGGGGCAGCTTCCGCGGGTTCGGCGTCGCGAGCGACGTACAGCTCGGAGAGGGCGAGGAAGGGCCGCGGCTGCTGCCCACCTCGCTCGCCGTGGGCGCCTGGCTGCTGCGGCACGCGCGCTGGGGCGCCGCCCCGGTCGAGGGGCTCGGGGTCGAGGAGCCGCTGGACACCGCACGCTGCCTGGAGACCGGCCGGGAACTGGGCGCGCGCAGCGCCCGCGTCGCGCTGCTCGTCATGGGTGACGGCAGCGCCCGGCGGACCCTCAAGGCCCCCGGATACCTCGACGAGCGGGCCGCCGGCTTCGACGCGGCCGCCGCCCGTGCGCTGGGCGCCGCCGACGTGGCCGCGCTCGCCGCCCTCGACACCGGTCTCGCGGCCGAGCTCCAGGTGGCCGGACGGGCCCCCTGGCAGGTGCTGGCCGGCGCCGCGCAGGACGCGGGACTGGAAGGGCGCCTGCTGTACGAGGACGCGCCGTACGGCGTGGGGTACTTCGTCGCGGCCTGGTCGTAGGCGCGGACCGGCCGCAGGGCCGGGAGGAGTCCGTCCAGGGCCGCGGGAACGCCGAAGGGGCGCGGGACCGGCATCAGCTG